>JAGCAV010000059.1 GCA_017652545.1 Lachnospiraceae bacterium | reverse complement strand
TCATCCGCCTGGAAGACATAGTCAAGGCCATCTGTCCCGTTCTGGCCTGTTGCCTCAAGGGCCACATCCATACCGATAAAGTTCTCGGCCGGAATGTCAATGATGCCTTCAAACAGGGTGCGGCAAATAAAGCGGTCACTTCCGCTGATCACATAGACCTTGAAATCATTGTCCTGCAGGTACTCGATCACTTCGATCATCGGCTTATAGTACGCTTCCCCGTACGTCATGCCTTCAAACCCGTCAACATCCCTCAGGAGGATCTCCGTCACAAAATCGGAGAACTCATCCAGCGTCAGTCCGGCGTACGCGCGGGCTGCCTGGATCGCGTGGCGGATCGGCATGTCTTCCGCAAAGGAATGATTGATGACGGAATCGCGCAGTTCCCTGCCCAGTGAGAGCATCTCCTCATCCGGTTCGATCGACGGATCCTTCAGGATGCGCCACGCCAGCATGTAATATTCCAGATAGGTCGGGAATAGTTCCCCATAGAGCGTCCCGTCCATGTCAAAGACCGCGATCCTGTCGCTTACCGGGATATAATCAGGTGATTCTTCATCCGTCACTTCTTCCACATAATCGATCAGAACATTCAGAGCCGGTGCATCCTCGTTCCACTCGGTGAACACGTCCTCATATTCGTATCCTTCTTCCGGATCCTCCGTGATGTCCTCTGTGACTGATTCGCCCCAGGCAAAGCATGTCATCATCAGCGCCATGAGAAGAAACAGGATCCATGTCATCCTTTTTTTCATTGGTATATACCTCCTGCTGGTTCTGTTGTCTGTCTTTCCTTCTGCCGGCCTCATCAGGCCTGCCATGCAATTATAACGCAAAAAAACGGCTCCCGCAATCTGACATCATCAGATATGGAAGCCCTGTCATTACCTGTCGTCATATGGGAACTGATCATCCGAAAGCCCGGCAAGGCGGCAGAACCGAGCGGGCGGCGGCGCCAGAATGGTTTTCCCTCCAAGCGGTGCGAGTACGCCCGCCAGTTCCGGAAACACCATTTTCGCGCAGTGAAGCAGCTGCATCTTCTGTCCGGCTTCTTTTACAAAAAAAGTCTTCTCGTTCTCCGACGCGTATTTGACATCCCCGACAAGCACATGTCCCTGTGCGGCAAGCTGGGAGCGGATCTGATGGCTCCTGCCTGTGATCAGCTGCGCTTCGATGAGGGTCGCGTCCCTGCCGCAGATGCTGACCGGATGAAGGGGCTTCACGATCGTGCAGACACGCTTCGCGTCTTCCGGTTTCTGATCCTTAGAGCCTCCCCTGCTTACCGGTTCTCCTGCACCGGCATTTTTCGGTTTTCCAAGAATCCGGGCCCTGTTTGCACGTTCATCCTTCAGAAGAAGTCCCTCAAGTCTTTCCTCCCGGTCCACGCGGCCCATCACGACAGCCAGGTAATACTTATGAACATCCCTGGACCTGAAAAGCTCACTGAGCGCGGCAAGACCGGCTATGGTCTTTCCGCAGCATACGATCCCGCTGGTATTTCTGTCCAGGCGGTTGCAGACCGAAGGTCTGACCGTCCGCAGCTGCTCAGGCTTCATCTTCCCCGAACGGATCAGGTACCCGATCAGGTATTCACAAAGGGAGACATCCTCCGGGGACGCTTTCTGGGAGAGCATTCCCACCGGCTTGTTGATCAGGATCACATTCTCATCCTCATACAGAATGTCCAGGTCTGCAGCGGGATATCCGCCGGTCTCCGATACATGATCTGCCTGATCCCCGGGTCCTGCTGTGAATTTTTCGATGGTATCCTCCGCAAGCCAGAGCCGGATCTCATCGCCTTCCGAGAGCACTTCATCGCCGGATGCCTTCCTGCCGTTCAGGACGATGTTCTTTTTCCGCAGCATCCTGTAAATGAAGCTTCTGGGTGCGCCGCAAAAATACCTGCCCAGGTATCTGTCCAGGCGCTGATTGCTGTCCGCATTCTGTACAATCAACTGTCTCAAGGCCGGAATCCTCCTCCGCCCGGGCCGTGGTCATCACAGCCTCGTCTGTCTTGCTGCGCCGGATCTCAGACCGAGATCGCCATGATGGTATGCAGGATAAGCTCTTCCCTGCCAAGATCCGGATACCGCTCATCCGGTTTGAAGTCAATGCCGCTCCTGAACTTCTCCGGGTCTGCCGCAAGCTGCTGCACGCGCTCTTCATACTTTCTGACGTCTGAGAAGATCTTCACGTTGGAGCCAAAATACCCGTTGCTGTTGAGGATCTTTGTGATGTGCTTTTCCATGAAGGCAAACTCATCCTTTTTTCCGCTTACGGAAACGCAGACGACTTCGTTTCCGCAGATCACAAGCGCATCCAGCGGCATCCGTCCTTCATAGGCTGTTACTGTCAGTTCATAGCCGTGAACAAGCCCGGACGCGCACTTCTCAGTGACGGCGACCGCTTCAGGATCAGCGTCCTTCTGAAGCATGATCATGATGAAGCTCACGGCGAAACGGGCAGCGGGAATGATTCCCAGGACGGCCACCACCGTCATGATATTCCTGTTGGTTCCGGTGATCCTGTATGCGGAAATATAGATCGCAATCGGAATCGCGAACATGACCAGCATAATGATCAGACGCCTGATCTTTTCATACCTGACATAACCCGCACTGCCCTTTGCTGCCTTCTTCATCTTTTCTGTCCTTTCCTGCGTCTCCCGGCTGCCTGTCCGTGAGAACCTTTCTTTTTCTGAATCTGCCCTTCCGGACGTACCAGGCATTTTGGCCCGTATCCGATCAGGTCCTCCCGTCCTGCCATAGCGAGCGCCTCCAGGACCAGCTTCCGGTTCTGCGGCAGGGCGTACTGCATCAGAGCCCGCTGCAGCGCTTTCTCATGCGGGTCCCTGGGAACGTAGACCTTTTTCATGGTCCTGGGATCCAGTCCGGTATAATACATGACCGTCGAGAGCGTTGACGGAGTCGGATAAAAATCCTGTACCTGTTCCGGCATATGGTGAATGTCCCTGAGGTATTCCGCGAGAAGAACGGCATCCTTCATGGTACAGCCCGGATGTGAGCTCATCAGATACGGTACCAGAAACTGTTTCATGCCGCATGCCTCATTTGCCGCCCTGAACCGCCTGACAAAATCCGCATAGACACTGTGTCCCGGCTTGCCCATCAGCTGCAGGACCCTGTCGGATACATGTTCCGGAGCGACCTTCAGCTGACCGCTGATGTGATATCTGACCAGTTCCTTCATGAATTCATCCGACCTGTCCGCACACACATAGTCGAAGCGGATCCCCGAACGGACAAAGACCTTTTTGACACGGGGCAGATTTCTGAGCTTTCGCAGGAGCGCCACATAATCCGTGTGATCGGCTTCCAGGTTTTTGCACGGTTCAGGAAACAGGCACTGCTTATCCCGGCATACACCGTATTTGAGCTGTTTTCTGCAGGACGGTCCGCGGAAGTTGGCTGTCGGTCCGCCCACGTCATGAATATACCCCTTGAAGAGGGGATCTTCGGTCATCTTCACGGCTTCCCCGATGATGGACTCATGGCTCCTGGTCTGCACGATCCGTCCCTGGTGAAACGTCAGGGCGCAGAAGCTGCAGCCGCCGAAACATCCCCGGCTGCTGACAAGGGAAAAGCGTACTTCCTCCAGAGCCGGTACCGGACACTGGCTCTTCCTGCCCTCCTGCACTGTTGCCGCGGTATAGACAGGATGCTCTTTCCCTGTATACGGCAGCGCGTAAATATCATCCATCTCCTGCCGGCTGAGCGGTTTTGAAGGCGGATTCTGGACCACCCAGACACGGCCGTACTGCTCGGCCAGCCGTTTCCCGTTGAAGGGATCCGTATTCTGCATCTGGAGGGCAAAGCTTTTCGCGTATGCCTCCTTCGACCCGCGAAGCTCCTCATAGGAAGGCAGAATGACGCACTCGGCTGCCAGCGCGGGATCCCGGGTCACAAAGCAGGTTCCGGGCACAAAGGTCAGATCCCGGACACGGATTCCCACATCCAGGGCTTCCGCCAGGGCGACAATGGACTTTTCTCCCATTCCGTATGAGATGATGTCCGCGCCGCACTCCATGAGCAGGGACCGGCGCAGAGAATCGCTCCAGTAATCATAGTGCGCCATTCTCCGCAGGCTGGCCTCTATCCCGCCTGCGATGATCGGCTTGTCCCTGAAACGGCTCCGGATGAGGTTGCAGTAGACCATCGCAGCTCTGTCCGGCCGCAGCCCTGCCCTCCCTCCGGGAGAATATGCGTCCAGACTTCTTCTCTTTTTTGCCACCGTGTAATGGTTGACCATGGAATCCATGTTCCCGGAAGAGACCAGGAAAGCCAGTCTGGGCTCTCCGAGCCTTTCGATCGAAGAAGGATCCTTCCAGTCCGGCTGGGCGATTATGCCTACGGTATATCCGAAAGACGTCAGTACACGGCTGATAATGGCCGACCCGAAGGAGGGATGGTCCACATAGGCATCCCCGATCACGTACACAAAGTCCAGCTGGCGGATTCCCTGCTTTTTCATGTCTTCTTTTGAAATTGGAAGAAAACCGCTGTCTTTCACGCGAATCACCCCACAGGACTCTGACCGTCTCTCTCCCGGCCGCTAAAAAGAGGCATCGTTAGCCGCCCGGGCTGACAGATGCCTGTGTATAAACCATGTTGCACCGGCAAACGGCGTTTCGTTTGCCCTATTTGATCAATAACCTTTGCGGATGCTCAGTCTTCATCAGCCTCCTGATCTTCTTCCGGCTCTGTTATGTAGCTGGAGGGAGCAACCTGCGGTGAAAGTTCCGAACGGTTCCTTGTCACCACATCCAGGCAGGACTGCACGGAATTAATGAAGTTGTTATACCGCTGGCCTGAAGTGTCAAGGGTGTGGGTCATGATCTTTTCAAGATTCTCCAGCATTTCATCCGTATAGGAAATCGCGCTCATACGGATGTTGTTTGAATCTTCCGTTGCGCGGTCGATCAGATCCTGCGCCTGCGCATTTGTCTGCTCAAGCAGCAGATTTGACTGCTCCAGCGCCTTCTGCATGACTTCACTGTCACTCACGATCCTGTCAGCCTTGGCCTGCGCATCCGCAATGATCGCATCCGCTTTCTGCTGCGCGTCTTCCAGGATGGCATCCTTGTTGCTGATGATCTTCTGATAACGCTTGATCTCATCAGGCGTTTTCATTCTGAGTTCGCGGAGCAGTTCTTCCAGCTCCTCTTTATTGACAACGATTTTTGTGGAAGACAGCGGCTGAAACTTACAGCTGTCTACAAACTCTTCGATTTCCTCAATGATCTGCTCAATTCTGCTGCTCATACTTATTCTCCTTACCCCTTATAAACCTTCTCCCGCCAACAGTTACACGAAAATCAGCACAGCATCCCCTCTGTGCCCTGTTATCCCCTGATCTTTTCCCTGATCTTCTCTGCGATCCGGTCAGGAACAAAACGGCTGATGTCACCGCCGTAGTATGCCACTTCCTTGACAGTCGTGGAACTGACATACGCATAATCCAGGTTGGTTGCAAGGAAGATCGTATCAACATTCGGTCTGATCACCCGGTTCGTCTGTGCCATCTGCAGTTCGTACTCAAAATCCGTGATCGCTCTGAGTCCGCGGACGATAAACCGCGCGCCGCATTTCTCGACAAAGTCAACCGAGAGGCCGGAAAACGACTCTACCCTGACATTTGATATATTTTTGGTCACATCTCGTAACATATTAACACGTTCATCAGCAGAAAACAATGGTGTTTTTGAACGATTTACCAAAACGGCTACGATCAGTTCATCCACCAGCTCCGCCGACCTTTTGATGATATCCAGATGACCGTAAGTGACCGGGTCAAAACTTCCCGGATAGACTGCCCTGTGCATACATTTCTCCTTTTTCCGGCTCATGCCGCTGTATCCTGATCAGTTCTGTTCCCCGGATCTTTTTTTCAAAAACAGATGCCTGTTCGTCTTGTATTCCCTGGAATTGACCGTTTCGTATCCAAGCGCGTCCGTATATGACAGATCGGTTCTGAGCAGGGCCTCTACGACGATCAGCGTATCTTCCCCCGCAAGCTTCGAATCTGCCAGGTATTCCAGCACGGTCTTCTCATACTCCCTGTCATAGGGCGGATCCATAAAGATGATATCAAAGACCTGTTTGCCTTCAAGCATGCGCAGAGCCCGCATCACATCTCCCGAGATGACCCGGGCCTGTCCGTCAAGCTTTGTGTGTTCAAGGTTCTCCCGGATGCAGG
>JAGCAV010000542.1 GCA_017652545.1 Lachnospiraceae bacterium | reverse complement strand
GCTGCTTTTGTCGTGTATCTGACAATATTTGTATTATATTTTCTGGCGTGCTGGCCGATCAGTCTTCTGGCCCGCCGGCTGGAGGTGCTGTGGCAATGAGTAGATCTTTGCTGGAAGTCAGTTCCCTTACCAAAAAGTATGAAGGGAACACAGTTCTTGACGGAATCAGTTTTTCCATCAGGAAAGGAGAAGTAGTCGTTCTTGTCGGTCCGAGCGGATGCGGGAAGAGTACACTGCTCCGATGTCTGAACGGGATCGAGGACATTCAGGAAGGAAGCATCCTTCTGGACGGGGAGGCTTTGCGGTCCGGGACAAAAGAGATGATCCGGATGAGACAAAAGATCGGGATGGTATTCCAGAGTTATGATCTTTTCCCCCATCTGGACGTACTGCGCAACATTACGCTTGCCCCCATAAAAGTGCAGAAACGGGAAAAGCACGAGGTGGAAACAGAAGCCAGAGAACTGCTTGAGCGCGTGGGACTGGCTGATAAGATAAACAGCTTTCCGCGTGAGCTCTCCGGTGGACAGAAACAGAGGGTTGCCATTGTCCGGGCTCTGATCCTTCATCCCGAGGTCCTTTTGTTTGATGAAGTGACGGCAGCGCTTGATCCGGAGATGGTCCGGGAAGTGCTGGATGTGATCCTCGATCTTGCCAGGCAGGGACGTACGATGCTGATCGTTACACATGAGATGGCATTTGCACGCGCAATTGCTGACAGGGTGCTGTTTCTGGACGGAGGTCATATCCTGGAGGATACTGATCCGGATACCTTCTTTGACAGACCGGAAACGGAACGGGCAAGGAAGTTTCTCGGAACTTTTTCTTTTGACAGTGTACGAAAGGCAGAGCAGTAAATATCTGGAGGATTATGTCTTGAGTCGAGGGTCTGCTGCCGTTATAATATCAGACAGTCTGGATGTCCAGCATGCAGCAAAAAACACAGGATGAACGGAGAAAGTGGCAACATGAGAGGAACTGTATATGGTGTGGGCGTCGGTCCGGGAGATCCCGAGCTGATGACATTAAAAGCTGTTCGTCTGATCAGGGAAAACAGCGTGATCGCCGTGCCGGGCAAAAGCGCAAAGGATTCCGTGGCCTATCGGATCGCTGCCGCGGTGGTGCCGGAAATAACAGAAAAGGAACTGATCCCGGTATATACACCCATGGTCAAAGACCGGGAACTGCTCAGAGAGGAACATAAAAAAGGGGCAAGGCTGATCGAAGAGTATCTGGACCGCGGGCAGAATGTGGTGTATCTGACGCTGGGAGATGTCTGCATTTACTGCACCTTCAGCTATCTGCAGCATTATCTGGAAGAGGATGGATATACGGTCCGCCTGGTGAGCGGCATTCCTTCCTTCTGCGCTGCCGCTTCCAGGCTGAATGTGCCGCTGACCGAGTGGGATGAGCAGCTGCATGTGATTCCTGCCGTGCATAAAGTGACAGATCAGCTGGATCAGCCGGGCACGTACGTGCTCATGAAATCGGCAAGCGGGATGAAGGATGTAAAGGATCTGCTCCGCCGCAGTAAAAAGAGTGTCATGATGGTGGAAAACTGCGGCATGGATACGGAAAAGATCTATACAGATGTGGAAGAGATCCCGGATGACTCCGGCTATTTCTCCCTGATCATCGCGAAGGAAGCGCGTTTCTGACAATGACCAGCATGACATCCAGGGGATCCAGCCTGATGTTCAGATGCAGGAGCCCCCTGCTGTCCGGCGACAGCGTGTACTGGTGAAGTACAGGCATGCTGTGCGCCTTAAGCAGCTGCAGATCCTCTGCATGCGAGAGAGAACAAAAACCCATTTCCGCATATGTATCATAAAGACTTCCACCCCTGCGGCCGACCAGATATTCTCTGACAATGCAGGGGGCGGCAGCCACATCTGAATCTCCGGGGATGTCTGATCCGGCATCTTCCCGGTCTGAACCATTCCACTTTGAATCAACTGTGATCTGCAGCAGCCTGGCTGTTGCAGAACCGAACATGGTATACCGGTCCTTCTCTGTCATGATAAACCGTTCACCTGACGCGTACATCTTTGACAGATGGATATAGTTGCATGCGACGATCCGGATTTCCTGCGGCGCTCTGGTGGCGATCCAGCCGTCTCCGGCTGCGATCAGTTCGTCACCCAGCCGGGAGAGAAGACAAAGCGCATGATAGGAGGCTTTGGGCAGGCCATTGGCTGTAAACAGGCCAAGCCCCCCGAAAAGCATGTTTTCCGGCAGGGGAGCTTCCGACATGAGATCCGAGACAGACCAGTAGGAAAAGCTGTCAAGGCGGTCGTAATTCCCGATGATGTTTTTGACGATATAACAGGACTTGTAGCAGGTGTCATTCAGAAGATCCTGCTGGCTTGGCGTATTGTTCCATTCGCTCAGATAGACGGGCAGATTTTCAAGCTGTTCTTCCCGCAACCCCTGTTTCAGGCGGCTGATGAACGAGTGCAGTCCGTCCGGCTTATCATTCAGGACCATGGTGAAGACGAAGCCGAAAGTCTCCCGCGTGATGCGTTCCTCTCTCGTCAGTTTTGTATCGTAGTAGGTGAAATTAAGAAAATCAGGGAGACAGCCCTGATCCCGGCACCAGGCCAGGAAGGCATGAAACCATCCGTCTCCTTCGCCATCCGCATTCTGAAAAACCGGCGGAAAACCGAACATTGCCTTCGGAACAAGCTTTTTCACTTCAGATCTGGTTGCCTGATAAAAGGCATAAAAATCCTCATCTTTTCTGAACCCATACAGACGGGGCGTGGAGTTTGGCTGATGCCAGACCGTAAAGAGCCATTTTTCCACAACATCCCTTCCGTACCTTTCCAGGACATGTTTTGTGAAGGCATGTATCAGGGCAGCCCATTCCCTGATATCTGCCGGCTCGCTGACAAGATGTGAGAATAACCTCCGTGACGGATCGCGTGAGAGAATCGCCGGCATGTAGGAAAATGAGATGACCGGGAGCAGGTCCACATCCATCAGAAAGTCAAGAAGAAGATCCACATAAGCAAAATTAAAGACCAGTGCCTGGGAACTGTTTCGTGTACACACATGCATTTCATCCGATAAAATCCCGTTGAAAAACAGATAGCGGAAACCGATCTCACGTTTGATCCGGCGCAGGATCAGCTGGATATCTCCGAGAAGAATGTCGGACGCCTTCCCGATCGCGATCATCTGCCGCCAGGTATGCCTGAGTTTACGTACGGTTTTATTACAGGGCAGGGAGATATCCAGCCTGACCGGCGGCACTGTCCCTGAATCGCCCTGCTGCAGCTGCCTGCCTGCGTCATGATCCAGATCCAGATATTTTCTCAGATTGGTCAGATAATCACTGTGCTCTATGCCGAAGGGCGGGGCTTCTTTTTTTTGCGCACGCTGGCGGCGCCGGTAAACACTGGGCATCATGCCGTATTCATTTTTAAAGGCTTTTGTAAAGGCATGGCTGTTGGGAAAACCACTGTCTGCAGCAATCTCTTCAATGTTTTTTTCTGTATTGACCAGTTCATGGACGGCATGATTGACCCGCAGCTGGGTCAGATATGTCAGATAGTGAAGACCGAACTGTTCCTGGAAAAATTTGGAAAGATACGGAACAGACAGGTGGACCATATCGGCAACTCTGGAAAGAGGCAGATCCTCCGTATAATGGTGGTTTATGATTCCGGAGAGCTCGGCAATGCGCTGCGCGTAGCGGTGGTTCCTCCTGTCGACCGCCTCGGAACGTTCTATCCGGAAATATGTATAGAGAACATCCATGAGCTGATAAATCAGGATCCAGTTGCGGAGCTCATAACCGCTTCCCTCGTCCGCGTTGTTCAGGATCAGGCGGGCGATCAGATGCCGCAGCTGGTCGCAGGCATCTTCGTTTCCGGGCAAAGTCGAATTGCAGGAGAATTTCGGATGTATGGGAACAGGGAAATTGTTTTCCAGTGCGGCCTGATCAAGCTGGACTGACGCATACACACAGTCGGAGGCGCGCAGCTCATGGGAGATATGGCTTTCGACGACCAGAAGATCCCCGTCATGCAGAGAAAACAACTGCTCTTCGACAGTGACAGAACAGGTCCCGCTCAAAACGAACAGGATCTCAAAATATTCGTGCATGTGCGGCTGGACATGCCCTATGTGGTGAACGACACAGCGAAACGGCGTGTGGGAATCAAAATCAGCGATCTCGTAGTTCTGCGCCATGGAAACGGTTCCCCTTTCATTTACAGTAAAAAACAGCACTGCTTCCTGATAACAGCTTATCACCGGGACGTGTTCATGTAAATATTAGACAAAATAAAAATATGTATTTTATTACAATTGCGAAAAAACATAACATTTTTAATCTAAAATCCGGTGAGTTGTTCCGGAAGCGCCTGCAGGAAAGATATGGGCAGAGTAAATCATAAATATTCACCGAAATCAGACGGGTTATCAAATGGGCTGAAAACAGGTGTACCGCTAGAATGATGTCAGTGAAATCAGTGAGGTAGGCCTGATGAAAGAACCGATATTGCAGTTGAAGAACATTTATAAGCAGTTTGGAACGGTTGTCGCCCTGAAGGATGTATCTATGGACGTGTTCCCCGGAGAGATCCGCGGGCTGATCGGAGAAAACGGGTCAGGAAAATCCACGATCTCATCGATTGCAGCCGGGATGCAGAAAGCAAACAGGGGAGAAATGACCTTTAAAGGCAAGCCATGGAAGCCGGAGAGCATGATCGACGCGCTTGAGCACGGGATCGGGATGATCGTACAGGAGAGCGGGACGATCGCCGGGATAAGCGTTGCTGAGAACATTTTCCTCGGAGAGCTGGATGCTTTCAGAGGCAGGGCCGGGATCATCGACCGCAGGGAGATGAACCGGCAGGCAGACCGGGTCATGCAGGAGATCGGCGTAGGTCATGTGAAAGGATCCATGCCTCTGGCATCGCTTGATTTCCAGACCAGAAAACTTGTGGAGATCGCCAAGGTCAACATGAAGCATCCGGATATTCTGGTGATCGATGAGACCAGCACGGCACTGTCGCATGACGGGCGTGAGATCATGTATGAGCTGATCAGGAAATATGCAGGAGAAGGACATGCGGTCATCTTTATCTCCCATGATCTGGACGAGATCATGGAAGTGTGTGATACGCTGACTGTTCTGCGGGATGGCAGCCTGATCAGGACCTTCAGCCAAGAGGAGTTCGATGAGGATGAGATCCGGACAAGCATGATCGGCAGGGAGCTGCAGGGCGATTACTACAGGAGCGATATCGCTGCGTCCCGCCTGGAAGAGGAAGCGCTGATCGGAGAACACCTGTGTCTGGGCGAAGAACTTAAAGATGTCAGCATTACGCTTCACAAAGGTGAGATCGTTGGGGTTGGCGGCCTTTCCTCCTGTGGCATGCATACCCTCGGCAAGGTTCTGTTCGGGGCATTACGGCCGGAAACGGGAAGTGTTCATACACCTCACGGCAGGGAGATCGTGAACGAAGAAACTGCCATGGCGGAGGGGATCGGATATGTCTCAAAAGACAGAGATACAGAGTCTTTGTGTCTCTCTGCCAGCATTCGTGACAATATCGCTGTTGCAGGCATGGATAAATATGCGCTGGGTGGATTCCTGATCACAACCGGACAGGAAAAGAAATATGTGAATAAGCAGGTAAAGGATCTTTCGATCAAATGCTCTTCCGCAGAGCAGCTCACATCACAGCTTTCCGGCGGGAACAAACAGAAGGTGGTCTTTGGCAAGTGGATCGGCTGCGACAGTAAGATACTTCTTCTGGACTGCCCGACCAGGGGCGTGGATATTGGCGTTAAGCAGGCTATGTATCAGCTGATGACCGGGCTGAAAAAAGAGGGAAAATCAATTCTCCTGATCAGTGAAGAGATGTCAGAGCTGATCGGAATGAGTGACAGGATTCTTGTGATGAAGGACGGGAAGGTCACAAAAGAACTGGAGAGAAGTCCCGGGCTGACAGACGCGGTCATGATCCGGTATATGATCTGAAAAGCGGTCCTGCTCATAAGCTGATCAGTTCAGGACAAAAAACCTGTGCCGGAAACTGCCCGGCAGGAAAATACGGATAACGGATTTGACAGGAGAAACAAAATGGAAACAGATTCCGGGAAAAAAGTAAAAACAGGGCTTTCAGCAAAACAGCTCCTGATCACGGTTCTTCCGGTGCTGGCGCTGGCCGTACTGTTCATTCTGTTCTGCGCCTTTGTAAAGGTAAAAGGTTACAGACTGGACATCTATCTGAAGACGATCTTTAACCAGGGCGTTGTCCTGGCAGTTGTGGCCACCGGAGCGATCTTTATCTATACCCTGGGTTCCTTTGACATAAGCCTCGGCGCGGCAACACTGTTTGCGGCAACAGTCGGTGTACTGACATATAATGCGACAGAAAGTTTTGGACTGATGATCCTGGCGATCATGGGCACGGCCATTGCCTGTTCACTCTTCAGCTCGATCCTTGCTTCGGCCTTTCACATTCCGGCTTTCGTTACAACGGTGGCCATGCTTTCCGTGCTGTCTGCCGTATCTGCCCAGATCATTACGACAAAGGGTGGTGCGCTGGGGGGAATCGGCATTCCAAAGACCCTGGTCAAACCGCTGGACAACCCGCCGTTTAAGATCATGCTGATGGTGATATTCTTCCTGGTCTGCTTCTTCGTGTTCCAGCTGACAAAGATCGGAAGGAGGCAGAAATTTATCGGAGGAAATCCTGTCTGTGCCAAACTGACCGGCATCCCCTATAACAAGTACGCGATCATTGCCTTTACCATGGCAGGAATCGGGGTGGGACTTGGGGCTTTCCTCACGCTGGTCTATAAGCCGTCAGTTACAACGACAACAGCCTCAGGCATCGGGATGAACATTTTTGTCGCCATCGTGTTCGGCGGCATGCCGATCTCAGGCGGCGCGAGATCGAGGATCCATGCAGCCCTTGTAGGCGGTTTCTCCTATATCCTGCTCAACAATATTCTTGAGCTGGCACTGGAGGGCAGCAGCGCCTACGGCATTACGCAGATCGTGAGCGCAGTTTTTTTCCTGGCTGTCGTCTATGTGACAAGCCTGAACTATCGGACAGACCTGCTTCCGAGATAAAGATCAGCGTCAGGATAAAGCAGCATTTCGCGTCTTTTCGGGACGTTCGAAATAAACGAATGAAAACAATCATATTTACATCTATGTGTAAGGAGGTACACGCATGAAAAACAACAGACTTCTCAGGACGATCATGATCGGCGGCATTCTGGCCGGTGCTGTGGCATTCACTTCCCTGCAGGCAGCTGCGGCGGATCTGAAGATCGGCGTGCTGGTAGCCGACGTCAGCGGAGAGGAGGCACAGGGTTTCCGCTCTTATTATGAGAACTACATCGGGGCAAACTATGATGTGGAGTTTGTCTACACGGACGCATTGGAGGATGCGGCCGGTGAGAAGGCCGCCATTGAAAAGTTCGCTTCCCAGGGATGCCAGGCGATCATTTCTCTTTCCAGCTCGGATCGTGCCACACAGATCGACACCTGTGAGGAATACGGTGTCTATTATGCCATCGCTTCCGGCGTGCTGGATGATGAACTGTTTGAGACATATAAGGGTTATGAGTATTTTGCCGGCCAGGTTGGCCCGAGCAATGCAACAGAGTTCGAAGCCGGTTTTGAAATGGGTGAATTCTTTAAGGAGCAGGGCGTGACCAGTGTTGCCATGTATGGTGCATTCATTCCCAATCCGATGCATGTTTTCAGAGCAGCAGGCGTGATCGCCGGCCTTGGTGATACATACGGCGGGACCAATGATATGTATGGAATGATCGGCCAGATCTTTGCGGATCAGAAGGTCGATCCGGAGAAAGTGGAAGGAGACGTGGCACTGTGCGCTTATCTGCAGGGTTACGGTGATACCACCACAGATGAGATCAACGCTGCTGTTGCGAAGGAACCGGAAGCTTTCCTGTCAGTCGGCATGGCGACAACATTCTTTACGCAGATCCTCAACGAGGCCGGCATTCCGTTCGCGGACATCGACTCCTTTACGGAAGCAAACGGTGCAGCCATTAAGGACGGACAGCTGGTCTATCTGGCAGGCAAGTACTCCTCCTCGATCGGTCCGGTCTTTGCTCTGATCAAAAACGCGGTGGACGGCAATGTGATCCGTGATGAGGAGGGCAATGCTCCTTCCTTCAGCCAGGGCTATCTGGTTGCTACCGACGGGGCATCCTTTGATGAATACTATGTGGCAGACAATGGTGAAACGCCGATCTATGACAAGGAAACCCTTGACAGCATCATTGGCGAAGATGTGACCTATGATGATGTGAAGGCAGTGGTAGAGGCAAACTGAGAGGTTGGAGGCAGATATGAGTATCCGCAGGAAAGTGATCGGAACACTGGCGATACCTGTGATCGTGGCCGTGATCCTTGAAGCCGTCTGCCTGACAAGCGGGCAGAATGTGATCACGAACATAAAGAGTTTCAACAATTTCGTAGTGTACACAGCCATAGTGATGATCACAACGATGGCATTGTCCATCAACCTGAACAGCGGCAGATTTGATTTCTCGCTCGGCTCCATGGCAGCCCTTTCGGCTGTGATCGGGGCAAAGATCAGCTACGCATTACTTGGCGGAGGTCCCGGCAGTGCGCATCTGATGCTTGTGATCACCATTGCGGCGGGCGCTTTGCTGGGCCTCGTCTCCGGCCTGCTGTATGTGATCCTGCGGATACCCCCCATCATCACTTCTCTTGGTGTGACCCTGATCTTCGAGGGGGTGCTCTACACGATCACCGGCGGCAAGTATGTGATGGCTGAAGTACAGAACCCGTCCATGTCCGGATTTGTCGGCACATGGGTAAACGCGGCTGTCCTGATCGTTCTGATCCTGGCATTTGTGATCCTTCTCTTTGATCATACCCGGTTCGGATATAACTACAATGCACTGCGGAGCGGACAGAAGGTTGCTGTTAATACCGGTATCCGGGAGGTGCCCAACGCGATCGGATGCTATGTGGTCTGCGGCGCTCTGATGGGAGTCGTCGGTTTCCTGAATGCAGCCCGCAGCACCAACATCAACGGCGGACAGCTGAATTTCGGGTCCATTGCCATCATGTTCACCGCCTTTCTTCCCATGTTCATCGGCTCGTACATCGGACGTTTCAGTAACGATAAACTGGGATATCTGCTGGCGGCGGTGTGTATGTCACTTCTTAACTCGACATTTGCAGTTTTTTCAAATTCGATCACTGCTTCCTCGCAGTCCATTATCAATGCGGTACTGCTGGTGGTGTTCCTGATCTATCTGAACAATGAAAACCTGCTGACAAGGCTGTTTGCAACCCGCGGACGTCGTGCAGGCGCATAGGACATTAGGTATGAAGAATCAGGTATTCCTGGAAAAAGCACTGGCTTTACTGCCGGTC
The DNA here is from genome assembly GCA_017652545.1 of Lachnospiraceae bacterium. The sequence goes on along the minus strand of JAGCAV010000542.1, from coordinate 8,443 downwards.
ATACACGAGACAGAGGTGGCGGCAAAGGGATGCGTCAGCGCCGAAAAACAAAAGGACGGACGGGTCACGGTCACACCGCTGAGCACAGGCATGGGACACCCGCTGCAAAAAGGGAAGCGGATCGTGCTTGACTTCGGCGATCATCAGGTGGGCTACCTTACGCTGAAGCTTGGCGTGAAAGGCTTCCATGCCGATGCACCTGTCCGGCTCAGACTCCATTTCGCGGAGAACCCGGTTGAACTTTTTGAAGATCCGGATGAGTATCACGGATGGATCTGTTCCTCATGGATCGAGGAAGAGGTGATCCATGTGGATATCCTGCCCGGAACAGTGGTGCTTCCGCGGCGCTATGCTTTCCGGTATGTGCAGATCGAAGTGCTCGATATCAGCAGCAGGTTTTCTCTTCTGGTGGAAGCTGCATACTGCCGGGCAGTCTCCTCTGCCGACGATGCATTTCTTCTTCCCTACAGGAATGAAAACCCGCTTTACCGGAGGCTGGATGAGATCGCCTGCAGGACGCTTCACAATTGCATGCAGACGGTCTTTGAGGACGGACCCAAGCGGGACAGGCGCCTGTGGATGGGAGATCTGCGGATCCAGGCCCGGGCAAACTATGAAACATACAGAAAGAACGATCTGGTCAGGGAATGCCTGTATCTGTTTGCCGCGTTGCCGACACAGAGCGGACAGGTGGGCGGATGCATCTTTCTGGAACCCGAGCCGGAAGTGGACGATGCGGTCATGCTGGATTACTCACTGTTTTTCGTCAGCACGCTGCTCGACTATTATAAGGCGACAGGTGACAGGGAGACGCTCCAGGATCTGTGGCCCACGGCACTGAGCCAGCTTTATCTGGCAGAGGGACTGCTGACAGACCAGGATCTGATCCGCGACAGTGATGAGATCGGATGGTGTTTCATTGACTGGAACCTGTCTCTCAATAAACAGGGCGCGATCCAGGGCGTATTCCTTTACGCGCTACGCGCAGGTATGGAACTGGCCGGGATCCTGGAAGAAAACGATGTATTTACAAAGCTGGAAGCGATCTGGCAAAGCTGCCGGAATGCCGCCGACAGATTTCTCTGGAATGATGAAGAAGCATGCTACACCAGCGGAAGTGACGCGCAGATCTCGGTCGCGACACAGGTCTGGATGGTACTTGGCGGCGCAATTGAGGGCGGAAGGGCTGCCGAACTCCTTAAGAGGACAGAACAGCGGCCGGATGCTGTGAAGATGGTTTCTCCCTATATGGTCCACAATTATGTGGATGCCCTGATCTGCGCAGGAGAGGAAGACGCGGCAATTGCGTATATGTGCAGATACTGGGGCGGCATGGCGGATCAGGGAGCGGATACGTTCTGGGAGCTGTATAATCCCGAAAATCCGCAGGAGTCTCCCTATGGCGGGACCATCGTCAACAGTTACTGCCACGCCTGGAGCTGCGGACCTGCCTATTTCCTCAGGAAATACAGACCGTAACAGCAGGGAAACAGGTGAACAGGCGTTCCGGAAAAGAGGAAAGGAATGAAAGAAGAAAGCACGGTTTCCGGCCGATATGGGATAGATCTGAGGGCAAATCCGTTCCGGCTGGATAAAGATGCTCTGGATTGGGTGGAAGAGACCTTTCTGGCCATGTCTACAGAGCAGAAAGCGGGGCAGGTCTTCTGCCCCATGGGATTCACCGATGACGAAAAGGTGCTTTCACATCTGATCCGCGATCTGGGAATAGGCGGCATGATGTACAGGGCAGATTTTGCCGCAAATATCAGGCGCACACATAAGCGGATCCAGGATATGGCAAAGATCCCGCTGCTGCTCGCAGCCAATACGGAGGCGGGGGGAGATGGTCTGGCATTTGAAGGCACATCCTTTGGGAAACCGATGGCGGTTGCTGCCACGAACGAACCGGAAAACGCTTACCGGATGGGGCTGACCGCCTGCAAAGAGGGAGCAGCCCTTGGACTGAACTGGTCTTTCGCGCCGATCGTTGACATTGATTACGAATTCCATAATCCCATTACAAATGTGCGGACATTTGGAAACGATCCTGCAAAGGTGGCTGAATATGCATCCAGATATCTGGATGGTGCGAAAGATGCGGGCGTAGCGGCCTGCATCAAGCATTTTCCGGGTGACGGTGTGGACGAGCGCGACCAGCACATTGTGACGAGTGTGAATTCGATGTCTGTGGAGGAGTGGGAAAACAGTTTCGGCGGGGTGTACAGAGCTCTGATCGAAAAAGGAGCGCCTTCTGTAATGGCCGGTCATATCGCGCAGCCCGCCTGGGTACGCAGATTCAATCCGGCCGCGTCAGCAGCCGAATCATTGCTGCCCGCGTCACTGTCTCAGGAACTGCTGGGCGGGCTGCTCCGGGGACATCTGGGGTTTAACGGACTGATCAGTACTGACGCTACGCCGATGGTTGGATTTACCAGTGCCATGCCCCGAAGGAAAGCCATTCCCATGGCGATTGAGAGCGGTTGTGATGTGATCCTGTTCAACAAGGATATTGAAGAGGATTACCGGTATCTGCTCGACGGTCTTGAAAACGGAACACTCAGCTTCAGACGCCTGGATGAGGCTGTGCTTCGGATCCTGGCAATGAAGGCGGCCCTTGGACTGCACATCAAACAGAAGGAGGGAACACTGGTGCCTGGCGAAACGGCTCTGGAGGAAGTCGGCTGCCCGGAATACCGCATGTGGGCTGAGCAGACAGCCGGGAAAGCGATCACACTGGTGCGTGACAGGGATGGTTTGCTGCCGGTCTCACCGGATCGGTACAGGCGTGTTTACCTGAATGTCATACAGAAAGATCCTGATCCGGAGCATCCCTTTGTGCAGGCCTGGAAACATCGATTCGAAGAAGAAGGATTCGATGTGAAAGTCAGGGACAGAAGGATCCGGATCGGTGTGGAGGATTTTGCGGATCCGTCCCGCATGAGTGCCGGCAAGCAGAAACTGATGCATGAAATGTATCGTTCTGTTGGCGAGATGAAACAGGAATACGATCTTTACGTTTATATCTGCAACATGGAAAACGCCTCCAACAATACAACGCTGCGTCTCAACTGGAACGTGTGTTTCGGACTGGGCGATGACGCCCCATGGCTGGCTGCGGAGATACCGGTCATGATGATCTCCACTGCCTGTCCATACCATCTGTATGACGCGCCGATGATCGGCACCTACATCAACGCATACAGCGGAAATGATATGTTCTGCGATGCAGTCATGGAAAGGATCACGGGAAGGGAGGCGTTTACCGGAGTCAGTCCGGTCGATCCGTTCTGCGGGAAGGATTACATATGAAAGCTTTGATCTTTGACCTGGACGGAGTCCTGGTTTCTACCGATTCGTTCCATTATCAGGCATGGAAGCAGCTGACAGACAGGCTGCACATAGAATTTAACGAGACGGTCAACAGCAGGCTGCGCGGAATCAGCAGGATGGACAGTCTGGAGATCATCCTGGAACAGTATCACGGGGCGCCGCTTTCCTACACAGAAAAGTGCATACTGGCGGATGAAAAGAACGGGATCTACAGGGAACTGCTTCAGGCCATGAAACCGGAGGACATATCAGACGAAGTGCGGGAAACGCTGAAAGAGCTTCACCGGCGCGGTCTGAAACTGGCGGTCGGATCATCCAGCAAAAATGCCCGGTTTATTCTGAAGCATGTCAGGCTGGAAGAGGCATTTGATGCCATCTCGGACGGGACAAACATATCCAGATCAAAACCGGACCCGGAAGTGTTTCTGAAGGCGGCCGCCTTTCTGGGTGAAATACCGGAGGAATGTCTGGTGGTGGAGGATGCCAGAGCCGGCATAGATGCGGCGAAGGCAGGAGGGATGATAACAGCAGGCCTTGGAGAGGCAGCAGTATATGAGAAAACTGACTATCCGCTGAGGACATTTTCACAGCTGCTGGAAATAGAAACAAAATAATAAGAGGAAACAAAAAAGGGGCGGCTGTGCGACTGACGAGGCAATGTCGATCGCACAGCCGCCCCGACCTGTTTCGAAGAGTGCTAAGAACGGCTTCATACCTGTATGGATGATAATCAACTGATATGGTATCATGAAAATAAATGAAAGCTGTGACTGATACAGACAGTGAAAGAGGAATGCCGGACAACAGGCATTTGGCGAGGTGTGATATGGAGCGGTCAGAAGCGTTTGAAGCAATGCTGAAAAGGGTGCTTGAAGAGGCTGAAACTGAAAAAAACAGAATGGAAGAGCTGAAGCGGCAGGGAAAGGAGAAAACAGCAACATACAGGCAGTATATGGGAAACCGTCTGTTTTACAACCGCCTGATCTCCCTTTATCAGGAATATGGATTACTCGGGTGACGGTCAGCATAAGGAGAAAAAAGTGAAAATGCCAGTCAAACCATATGCGCAGGAGATGATCAGGAAAGATCCTGTCTTCAAAGATATTGCAGATCTGAGGGAGACGGTCTGGATCAATGATAAATACCTGCCGTTTGCCCTGACAGATGCCCTCTGTCAGCTGGTCGTAAGCGATGAAGACATAGCCGGAGCAGAAGCGCTGCTGGAGAGGTTTGCGTCTTTTATCCGAAAGCGGTTCCCGGAAACGGAACCGGACCGGGGGCGGATCGAATCCCCGCTGGAAGATATTCCCTCCATGCAGGCTGCTCTCAGTGAGCGATACGGGACCGGCATTCCGGGCCGTCTGCTCCTGAAGATGGACAGCCATCTTCCCATTGCCGGATCCATAAAGGCGAGAGGCGGCATATATGAAGTCCTGAAGCATGCACAGGACCTGGCAGTAAAGGAGGGCAGGATTACCGGAGAAGATGATTACGTCCGCTTTGCCGATGAGGACATGCGGACCTTCTTTGGCAGGTATACGGTACAGGTCGGCTCAACAGGCAATCTGGGACTGTCCATCGGTATCATAAGCGCCGCCCTTGGCTTCAGGGTCAGGGTCCATATGTCTGCTGATGCAAAACAGTGGAAAAAGGACATGCTCAGACGTAAAGGCGCGGAGGTCATCGAATATAAAGCCGATTATTCCAGGGCAGTTGCCGAGGGAAGACGCCTGTCGGATCAGGACCCGCGAAGTTACTTCGTGGATGATGAAAATTCGATCCCGCTGTTCCTGGGATACGCTGTCGCTGCCGGCAGGCTGGAAAAGCAGCTCAGGGAAAAAGGGATCACGGTCGACAGGGAACATCCGCTGTTTGTATATCTGCCCTGCGGCGTCGGCGGCGGACCGGGCGGCATCTGCTACGGGCTGAAGAGGATCTTCAGGGACAACGTTCATGTATTCTTCTGTGAACCGACGCGGTTCCCTTCCGTGCTGATCGGCTGTGCGTCAGATCGTTTCGGCGAAGTGAATGTCTCGGATTTCGGCATTGCCGGCATGTCTCACGCCGACGGCCTGGCATGTGCAAGCCCATCGGGTCTGGTTACCAGACTCTGCCGAAACCTTATCTCCGGAGATTTTACGGTGCGCGACGGAAAGCTGTTCGATTACCTGAGAATGCTCCTGGAAACAGAAGGGAAACGGATCGAACCGTCCAGCTGTGCCGCCTTTGCAGGTCCCTGCAGGCTGACGGCAGGCGAAGCGACCCGCCGGTATCTGGAGGCACAGGGGCTGACAGAGGATATACTTCGTCAAGCCACGCAGATATGCTGGGCAACAGGAGGCAGGCTTGTGCCGGAAGAGGTCTGGAAAGAATATACAGATACTTTTCCGGAGGAATAAAAGAAACTGCCAAGAAACACAAAAAACGTACCAGGATATTTTTCAAAAGGGTTCCTTCCGGGAGCCCTTTTGCAGTATAATGGCAGATGACGGAAAGCTGAGAAGAGCTTTTTGTCGGATTTGGGGGAATGAATGAGAGTTTCAAAACGTGATGTAACTGCCGCCCTGCATACCTCTGCGCCGATCATGGTGACGTTTGTTGTCCTTGGGACGGGCTACGGCATTCTGATGCAGAAGCATGGTTTCGGGCCGGTCTGGTCACTGGCATCCGGCATCATCATTTTCAGCGGGACCGCCCAGTTTGTCAGCATATCCTTCCTGGGAGCAGGTTCCGTCCTGATGGCGGCGATTACGGCTTTTATGGTTTCTGCGAGGCATATTTTCTTCAGCATTTCGATGATCGGGAGATACAGAAACGAGGGAAGGAAAAAGTGGTATCTTTTTTATGCCCTCTGTGATGAGACGTATGCGATGCTGAGCAGGAACAGCCTGCCTGAGGGCGTGAACACCGGGGCGTACAGGGTGCTGGTGACTTTATTCGACCAGAGCTCATGGGTCATCGGTTCCTTCCTGGGAGGATGGATCGGTTCAAAGCTGTCCTTTGATTCGACCGGCATTGACTTTGCGATGACAGCGCTTTTCGCGACAGTTTTTATTCAGCAGTGGATCGACTCAAAATGTCATATACCGGCCATACTGGGTCTTGCCGCCACACTGATCTGCAGGATTCTCTTTGGACGGGACCTGTTCCTGATCCCGGCCATGATCATTATCATTGCGGTCCTGATCGTGATGCGTGGACGGATAGAGTCTGAAGGAAGCGGAAAGGACGGGGAGGCTGAAAATGGTTGATTACAGACATGCCCTGCTGGTCATTCTGGTGATGGGCCTTGTGACGCTTGGAACAAGGATACTTCCGGTCCTCATTTTCGGAAGAAGTGAGAAGGTGCCGGATTTCATCCTGTATCTGGGCAGGGTCGTCCCCTATACGGCAATGGGCCTTCTGATCGTGTATTGCCTGAAGGATGTATCCCTGTTTTCCGGATCACATGCCCTGCCCGAGATCATTGCACTGGCAGCGGTGGCCGGTTCCTATCTGTGGAGACGCAATACGATCCTCAGCGTCGTGGTCGGAACGATCGTCTATATGGTGCTTGTGCAGGCGGTCTTCTGATGTCAGCCGGAGGACAGAATTGTGGGAGCTCGAAGAGCGGAACAATCCGTAATCCTGCTTTTGGCGACTATATCATTTAATGAAAAAAACAAAAATATAAGGAGGAGAAACATGAAAAAAAGAGGTTTACTGTTTGCATCTGTCATGATCATCGGGATGGGGATGTCCATGCCGGCGTGGGCTGGGGAAGCGCCTGCTCAGCCCGATGAAGGAATCGGCGGTCTGTTAAGCTCCCTGTTTTCAGATGACGGCATGGTTCAGAATCTGCTGGGCGGGGACGGATCCGTCAGCGATCTGCTGGGTGAGCTTGGTGATCAGGAAGCGCTGGAGTCCATAAAAGGCCTGTTTGAAGAAGACGGTGCGCTCGCGGACATTCTTCCGGAAGACATGGATATCGACGGCGTGCTGCAGACGGTCGGTTCTCAGCTGGCGGAAGCCGGCAGTGCCCTGAACGAGGGACTCGGCAGTGTTGTTGAAATGGTTAAGGAAGAAGCAGGATCCGTTGACTGGGAAAAGGCGGAGGATTCTGTAAAAGAGTTGATCGACCTGATCGCCGGCGGCGCACTTGGCGACCTCGTCGCGGAAACGGATGAAGAAGCAGCCGAAGAGGAAGACTGGGAGGCCTGGCTGGAGGAGCTCATGATCCCGTATCAGAGAGCGGACGCAGTGATGTTCGACTATGTTGCCGAGCGCAACGCGGAATTTATGGATGCAGGAGACGCGCAGGTTTTCTCAAAGATGACAGGCTATATGGATGATCCCGAGCAGGATGAGGTCAGGGTGCTTGCCGATTTCACGCAGATGAACTATGCCATTGACGGTGATCAGATGAACATGGTAAGCGGCGCCACGGATACGCTGCTTCTGACGCTGACGAAGGGAGAGGACGGGACTTACACCGTGACCGATGAGAAGCATACGGAAGACGGAGAAGGCTACACCGCTTCCTTTGAGGCGCTTTGCGAAGAGGTGGGGATCCCCGCGGATGATTTCTATGCTTCCAGAGTGCTGGGTGCTTACAATGATGCGGAGGCACTGGCGGAGTATCTGAATGAACACCCGGAGATCAAAACCGCCGAGTACCAGGGCGAACAGATGACAGCACAGGAGCTGCAGACGATGGCTGACGACTACACTAATGAGCTTTTTGACTCCATATTCGGAGACGAATCGGAGGAGATGACGGAAGGCATTACGGAGTAAAAGCGCTCCCCGGGCTGTCACAGGCAGGTCTCTTCGATAAATGAGTCCACTGTTGTCTTATAGAGTTCAAAGCCGGGGATATCGTTGACGGATACGGTAACGCTGCGGTCTCCTGTTTCCCGGAACTGCATATGGACCGGCTGCTTTCCGGTATCCTCACGGTATGTAACCGTCAGGGAGAGGTATGGCGCTTCACCGGCGGCATTTTGCGCTTCTTCCGCACGGGAAGGACTGACGGCGCTGCTTATATAGAGGTGATTAAGCGCTGTCAGGACGCTGAAAAAGTCTTCCTGCTTCATCATGACGCCGTTTTGGACGGCGTTCCAGTCACTGCCGG
>JAGCAV010000058.1 GCA_017652545.1 Lachnospiraceae bacterium | reverse complement strand
TCATTCCCTGAAGGATGTCATTCCAGGAATACCCCAGGTGGAAGGCCATCAGGCCCGCACAAAGGCAGGCACAAACTAGAGGGACCTGCGGACCGCTCCCAAATCGTACGATTCCCAGGAACATACAGAAGATGACGGCAGTCACCGTGATCAGGCCGTGATGAAATTTGGTGTCTCTTCTCTTCCGGTCCGGCATGGATAATGGCTTTTGTTTTTTCATCGACCCAGATACCTCAACAGTTCCATTTTAAAGAAAAAACCCGTCCATTCGCGCCGGGTTTTTTCACAGGCCCCGCCTTGGGGCTTTCATTTGATCCATTCATTGCCTGCACGACAGCCTGATGACTTCATCATGTCGTCTTCTTTGGTTTCCCATAAGGATATTTGACCAGCACATGTGATTCGAGACGGTTTTTCTGCCTGTCGATCTCCGATTTCAGGTTTTTCATCTCGATCGTAGCCGTTTTTTCATCATAAAGCATGCCGATCAGCTCATCCTGTTTGCCGATCAGGTCTGCGCGGATCATGTGAACGGGCTCAAGGCTGGCAGCAACTTTTCCTTTCTGTGCCTCAAGACGCTTTTCTGCCTCCTGACGCATACGCTCTGTTTCCGCCTTGATGGCGGCAAGTCTGGCCTGCACACGTTCCGTTCTGTAAACGACCTCAGGATAGGCGTCAACAAAACGCTTATGGAAATAGGACCTGTTCGTAAGCAGCTGGTGTACTTCCTTGCTGATTTCTTCGGTATTGTCCGCTTCGGAACTGTCTACTCCGACCTTGACCAGCTTCAGTACGAAATAAGAGACCACAAAATCCGCGGCAATGATCACCAGAAGAATTGTCATAATGACTTCTCTGGTTTTCAGGGGAATGAGACCGAGAACCTTGTAGATCCCGGGATTCAGAATATGAATGATCGCAACACCGCCCAGACCGAAAAGGATAAGATTTCCGATCCAGACCCTTCCGTGCAGATTCATCGGCTTCTGGCTGTAATCCCACCAGCGGGCATGGAAGATCTTTTCCAGGACCAGGCTTGTGAGATATTCCACGAGACCGCAGATCACAAAGGACAGGGCAAAGGTCATGACAAGTCCGGATTCGACACTGGCAAGATTTCCGATCACCACGGTGATCAGAACTGCCCCGCATCCGTAGATCGGGCATACAGGTCCTGTCAGGAATCCCCGGTTGATGAACCGGTGATATTGCCTGTATTTGAGGATGACCTCCATGCACCAGCCCCCAAAGGCATAAACAAAAAACAGCAGTATAATGTTGATCCAGTATTCTGTCATCACATTCCTCATTTCTGTCTGTATGGATCTATGCAACAAGACCCGGTATTTCCCTGTTTTCACAGGAATGTTAGGATTTTACCATTTTTTTCTGCCGTGCGCCATCTTTTTTATGCTGTTTCCGAAATCCTTTTATCTCCCCGGTATACACAGACAGGGTGTCTGACTTTTGCGTTCATGTTTCACCTTGCAATTACGCAAGGCTGTTGTTATCATGATGTCCAGGGAGGGACAAGAACATGGTTTATGTACCAAGATTATTCAGAAAGACAAAAACAGTCAGAAGGATCTTCTCCTACATGGATTCTGTCTTTGATGAAGTCCTTCATACGACGTTGAATCCTGACGGGCCGGGGGCGATCAGGATCCATCTGATCCCGCCGAAAAAAGAAGAAAATGCGCTGAACCCCAGTGTTGCGATCATCAACGGAACAGATGTCGTCCCTGTCAATTTTGCCTGGGCCGTGATCCTGGCGGAGATGATCCGGGAAACCAATCGTTATGACGGCAAAGAGATCGGTGAAGCCCAGATTCAGGGAATTCTCGATAAGACGGCTGAAAATGTCAGGCAGATCATTCCCATCCTGTCCGGAAAGCGGATCAGGGAAGATATCAGAACGATCTACCAGACAATGAAGCAGATCGCTTACCGGGAAGAAGTGACGACCGAAGTCCACTATATGAGTCTCGGGGAATATGCCCGGTACATGAATGCACCGCATCGTATGGATCTGATGGTGAGTGCCATGACCAAAAACGGAAAATGGCACTGCAATCAGAAATGCATCCACTGCTACGCTGCCGGACAGATGCTTTCGGATGAGGAAGAACTTTCGACACAGGACTGGATCAGGATACTTGAAAAATGCCGTGCAGCCGGGATTCCCCAGGTAACCTTTACCGGCGGCGAACCGACCATGCGGGAAGACCTGGTCACCCTCATCAGCGAGGCACGGTGGTTCATTTCACGTCTGAATACGAATGGGATCAGGCTTACAAAGGCTTACTGCGATGAACTGCGCAGGGCTGAACTTGACAGTGTCCAGATCACATTCTACTCTCAGGACCCTGCCGTTCATAACAGACTTGTCGGGGCGCCGCAGTACGATCATACTCTCAGCGGTATCGAAAACGCGCTGGCTGCAGGTCTGTCCGTCAGCATTAATACGCCGCTCTGTACGCTGAACCGGGACTATGTCAGAACGCTCGAATTACTCCACGAGAAGGGTGTGATCTATGTGACCTGTTCGGGCCTGATCACGACCGGGAACGCTGCAGGACCAGATTCCGAACGGCTTCAGCTGTCAGGCGATCAGCTGGAAAAGATCCTTCGGGAAAGCGTCGCTTACTGTCATGCAAACGGCATGGAGATCGCGTTCACATCTCCGGGCTGGATCGAAGAAAGCGTATTTGAGGAACTGAACATTCCGGCGCCTTCCTGCGGCGCCTGCCTTTCCAATATGGCCGTTACTCCCGGGGGAAATGTTGTCCCATGCCAGAGCTGGCTTTCCGATCAGCCGCTGGGAAGCATGCTTGATGATGACTGGCAGTCGATCTGGGACAGTGAAGCATGTGTCACCCACAGGAACTACTCTTCCGAAATGACCGGCCAATGTCCGTTAAGGAGGTGCTGCCAATGAAGCATTCCATAAAATCTTCTATCAGGTATCTCTTCCTTTATCCGGGTCTTTTACTGCTCCTGCTCTGCGCCGCGGTGATGCCGGTTCTTGCCGCGCCGACCGATCAGATCCTTGATTTCACGATCACGGTCGATGTCAATGAAGATGCTTCTCTTGATATGACATACCACATTGACTGGGAAGTACTGGATGATTCGATCGGAAAGCTGGAATGGATCGACCTGGGCGTGCCGAACCGGTATCATGAAAACATCACACCGATCAGCAATACGATCGATCATATCGAAGATAAGGGCAGTTCACTGAACATCTATCTTGACCGTCCTTATGGAGAAGGAGAAGTTGTCGGCATCGATTTTTCCATGGTACAGGACCATATGTATCAGATCGACAAATGGGTCGAAGGAGAAACGGTCTATACGTTTACACCTGCATGGTTCGACGGTATGGACATCAGATCTCTTGCGATCCGGTGGAACGCGGATAATGCCGGGGCCTGGCAGCCTGACTGTTTTCAGGAAGACGGTTACCTGACATTTGAGACATCACTCTCTTCCGGCGGCAGATATACGATCTCGGTCACCTATCCGAATGACACGTTCGGCTTTGACCCTGAAAGGCAGGCAGGCGGTGCGACCGGCGGTGGAAATGAAAAAGAACCGCTGACCGTGTCCGATGTGATCTTCGGTATTCTCGGACTGGTCGTTTTACTGGGATTGGTTGCCACGCCCTTTATCCTGCTGTTCAAATTCATCCGCTGGATCGCAAAGGGCTCCGGTTTCGGTTCCGGCCAGGAAACCAAAAAGAAGATCACGCGTACCAGGATCGAGTATTATGCGAACTGTCCGAACTGCGGAGCGGTACGTGAAGAAGGCAAGGACAATTGTGCGTACTGCGGGCGCAGTATGATCAAGAGCAAGGAAATCGTTGAGGAAGACCAGATCAGTGAACCGGAAAAGTATACGAAGAACGGGACCTATCGCTATGGCAATTCGCCGAATACATATATTCATGTAAATGTGATCAATGTTCCGGTGGCCAGGTCTCACTCTTCACGATCTTCCGGGTCGGGAGGCTCATCTCACCGTTCTTCCTGCGCTTCCTCCTGTGCCTGTGCTTCCTCGTGCGCCTGCGCTTCTTCCTGTGCCTGCGCCTGTGCCTGCGCTTCTTCAGGACGAGCCGGATGTTCGGTGAAGGATTTCTTCAGGGAGAGTATCCACAAAGGACGGATACACGTCAGGAGTCTGAACAAAGAATGAACCCGGGCGGATGCTGCCGGTGCATATGGGAAGGTATCAAGTAAATGAAATCCTGGATAACTAAAAGGCCGGCACTTCGCCTGCTTGCCGGAGAGGAAAAGGAAGGATCAGAGGACGGTATACTTGTCCGTACGGGCGCCATGGCTCTGTCGGCATCGGATGCCGGGTATCTGCCGGAGAATATCTTTTATCTGTCTCCTTTTGACACCGGCGTGAGTCTGGTGGCGGACCGCTGCCGTTTTGTGGCAGGCAGCCTGGAAGATCTGCGGTTTCTGGATCAGGAAGCTGACCGTGCCGGGATCAAAGGAATATGCAAAGTCGGGCTGAGGCTGCAGGCACCCGGTTTTGCCCGCGTTAAAGATGTGGTCATGCCGGATGAACTGGTCCGTTACGCCCGTGAAATCAAGCTGCTGCGGCATCTGACGGTGAGGGGCTGCTTCTTTACCGCCGATCTGACAGATGTACACGGCGCAGAGCTTGGCCGCTTTTTCCGGGCTGGCTATGAGACCGCCAAGCGCATGACGGTAACACTGCCCTGCGCCATGCCTTATCTCTGCTTTGAAAATGCAGTCGCAGCCATCAATGAGAACGCGGCGCATCATCCGGAGACCCTGGATGACTGTCTCCGGGCACTGGACATCATGATCATGCAGAATGAAACCGCGTTCTATGCGAAGCTGTATATGAGCTGACCTTCATCAGTGCACATAAAAAGACGGGTGCCTCTTAACAGAAGCACCCGCTTTTTTGTTTTACGACCTTCGGTCAATTATTTCTTTGCCTTGCGGTAAGGCGTGTCTTCCAGCGGAAGCTGCTGGCGGAAGCGGCCATCCCAGCGGTAGTAGGCGTGAGCGCAGGCCGGCGCTGTCGGAATCATGCACGGTTCACCGCAGCCCTTGGCTCCGAGGGAGAACGGAAGCTTGTCCTTTTCTTCCGGTTCACACAGGATGACTTCAAGTTCAGGCGCGGCGTCGGCACGCATAAAGCCGATGGTACCGAACCTGCTCTTCGGAATGCCGTCAACACACTCGTATTTTTCAGTGACACCGTACCCGATGCCCATGACCATACCGCCCTCGATCTGACCTTCGACGGACTGGATGTTGACCGGTGTGCCGACATCAAAGGCGGAAACCGCTTTTGTGATCTTTCCATCATCATTCAGAATGATGACCTGGGCGCCGTAAGAATAAGAAATATGGCTGACAGGATTCTCCTTGATGGCTCCAAGCGGATCCGTCTTTGCCGAATATTCCCCGAAGAACTCCTGCCCCTCCAGATCTGATATCGTCCTGCCTGCATCCAGTGCCAGCTTAAGCTTTTCACCCGCACGCCTGGCTGCCTCTCCGGTCATGACCGTCTGACGGGATGCTGTGGAAGTGCCGGCGTCCGGGGTACGGACAGTGTCGGAGCGCTCGAACACAAACAGTGCCGGATCCAGTTCCGTCACATGGCAGATCTCCGTCAGCACCATCTGACCGATGCCCTGCCCCATGCAGGCGGCAGAGGTACGAATATGGATCTTCCCCTCTTCCACAGACAGCAGCACTCTACCGATATCCTTTTTGCCCATGCCGGTCCCGGAATTCTTGAACCCGCAGGCGATGCCTGCATAGGGATGAGCGTAGAATTCATCCTTCACCGCGTCCAGGCAGGCGGCCATGTTGGTGTTGGGATCGGCTGTCTGGCCGTTGGGCAGTACATCACCGGGCTTGATGGCATTGCGCCGCCTGAACTCCCACGGGTCAATGCCGGCCATCTCGGCGAGCAGATTGATGTTCATTTCGGTCGCAAAACAGCTCTGCGTGACACCGAAACCGCGGAAGGCACCGGAAACAACATTGTTCGTATAGACCGACATGCCGAAAATGTCGATGTTCTGATAATTATAGGGACCGGCCGCATGGGTGCAGGCACGATGCAGCACCGGTCCGCCGAGGCTGGCATACGCACCCGTGTCGGCGATGATGACGCCTTTCATGGCGGTCAGGATGCCGTTTTCATCACAGGCAGTCGTAAACTCCATCTCCATGGGATGACGCTTGACATGATAGTCCAGAGATTCCTGCCTGCTGTACCTGACCTTGACAGGACGTTTGGTATACCAGGCCATCAGAGCGGCATAGGGCTGGACACTCATATCCTCCTTGCCGCCGAAGCCGCCTCCCACCAGCGGAGCGCGTACATGCACCTTTTCGGGCGGAAGCTGAAGCATCTTTGCGCATTCACGCTGTACGTCGTAGATCGACTGGCTTGATGTGTAGATGAGCAGGCCATCATCCCCCTCGGGGATCGCCACGGCGCACTCCGGCTCCATGAAGCCATGCTCCTGCCAGCTTGTTTTGTACTTGCGGGTCACAACATACCTGGAATTTCTGATCGCCTCATCAGCGTTGCCCCGGACAAGATTGGCACGGCTCATGATGTTCCCGTCCTCATGAATCAGCGGGGCATCGCCCCTGAGCGCTTCATAGGGACTGGACAGCGGCGTCAGTTCAGTGTAATCCACCTCGATGAGATCACAGATCTCCTGCAGGGACTCCTGCTTAGTCGCGGCGACCACGGCCAGAACGTTGCCCACATAGCGGGTAATGTCGCCCGGCCCCATCATCACATCCCAGTCCTGCTTAATGTGACCGATCTTGTTGCAGGGAACGGCTTCCTTCGTGAGAATCTCCACACAGTCAGGATGCTGAAGCGCCTGTGAGACATCGATGGCATTGATCCTTGCGCGGGGATATCTGGAATACAGTCCTTTGGCGTAGATCATGCCTTCCGGATACAGATCATCCGCAAACAGACCGGTGCCGTTGACCTTTTCCTTTGCATCGATGCGCTGGGCGTGCTCATTCATATGCAGCGTCTTCGGCTGCTGTGGAATTGCGCGTTTTTCACGGAAGAAATCCGCAGCCATCAGAATGGCGTCCTCGATTTTCTTATAGCCGGTACAGCGGCAGAGATTGCCTCTGATCGCTTTCTTGACGTCGGCGCGTGTTGGGTTCAGGTTGACGTCAAGCAGGCTCTTGGCTGAGATGATCATACCCGGGATGCAGTAGCCGCACTGCACAGCGCCGGCCTCGGCAAAGCAGTGCTCATAGACCTTCATTTCCTCAGGATCAATGCCCTCTACCGTAAGGATCTTCTTTCCTTCCAGCTTGCTCAGGGGAACGACACAGGCTTTGATCTTCTGTCCGTCTGCCAGCACGGTACAGGTACCGCACACACCCTCGGAACAGCCGTCCTTCGCGGCGGTCAGATGAAGATCGTCGCGAAGAAAACGCAGCAGCTTTTTGTCATGAGCAGCTTCGTAGTCTCTGCCGTTTATGTTGACAATATACATAGCAGTCTCCCTCTCATGAAAACAGCAGGTGGTTCGACGGGTTCCTTCTGACTTGTCAGATACCAAACTTTGCCAGGAATTCACTCAGCAGATTCATGCACACAGCCTTGCGGTATTCGGCGCTGACACGGCCGCGGGTCAGGGTCATACGGTCAGCGTAGGCGTTCAGGAAAGCACTCTTTAATTCTCTGGCTTCCTCAACGGTCTTTCCGATCAGCATCTCTTCAATGTCCCTGTAACGCAGAACGACCTCAGCTACCGCGCCGAAGGCGGCGGCGATATTGGTGATCCTGCCGTCTTTTTCGGCGTAGATGCCGGCAAAGGATACGCGGGAGATGGCCAGCGCATTCCTGCCGCCGACTTTCTCATAGTAGTAGTTTTCAAGTCCCTCCTTTGGCAGCAGGATCTCGGTGATCAGTTCATCATCAGCCAGATCGAGTTTTTTGCGC
>JAGCAV010000057.1 GCA_017652545.1 Lachnospiraceae bacterium | reverse complement strand
TGACGCGCATGCCGGCGCCGTGATTGCCCAGCTTCACGCAGGCGTGCCGCTCCCGGAGGCACTTCAGAAAGCCAACCTGGCAGGCGCCATGGTCGTGTCCTCTGCCGGCACGCTTCTGAGCGATAAACAATTTGAACAGCTGACCTGCTCATGCGGGTAAGCTGTTCACTTCATACAACTATATTCTGACCGGCGCGGCGCCGATCCCCTCAGCACTGATCATCTCAGTCTGAAAGATCTGCGCTGCAGCCTCTTCATATTCGGGCAGTCTTTTTGCTTTTCTGAGTTTCCTGAAGCCTTTGTCCGCGTCCGGAAAGACCGGACGGAGGTAGGACCACAGTTCTTTCATCCGCCAGATGGCGTTCTCCGCGCCGATCCCTGTCCCGATCCACGATTCCAGCACAGCCTTCATATATGCTTCCAGTTCCTGTTCTGTCAGCGGCATCCCGCCGTGAATCTGCCTGACGAGGGCCGGATCACGCAGCAGGCCCCGCCCGATCATGACGCAGGACAGTTCCGGAAACTTTTTCTTAAGTTCCTCATAAGCGTGCAGTGTCGTGATATCTCCGTTGTAGCAGACCGGATGCCGGCTTTCCCTGATCCAGTCACTGAAAATGTCCAGCCTGGGTGATCCTCCGTAATAGTCCGTGCGCAGCCTCGGATGAATGATCAGCTCCCTGATCGGATATCTGTTGTATACCTCCAGAAGACGCGGCGCCTCTTCCGGATCTCTCAGACCGATCCTCGTCTTAACGGTAATGGCCATCATGCTCCCGGCTCTTTCCAGTTCCTGGAAAGATGCGTCAAAGAACCGGTCCAGTTTTTCCGGATCTGCAAGCATCCCGGCCCCTCTGCCCCTGCTCACCGCGGTGGATGCGGGACATCCGAGATTCAGGTTTACCTCCGTGTACCCCAGGGTCTCCAGATAACGGACCGCCCACACAAAATCGGCTGCGTCTGATGCCTGAAGCTGTATCGCCAGAGGAATCCCTCTGTTCAGTTCCGGATCGATCTCTCTTCGTTCCTTTGTCGTAAATGAATGAGTCCGGGTAATTGTCAGAAAGGGCGTATAGTAACGGTCCGTGCCGGGAAACATCCGGTGATGCACCCGTCGGAATGCGGCAGTGGTAACACCCTCCATCGGAGCAAAATAACACTTCAAAAAGCGTCCCCTCCCTGCTCTTTATTCTTGATCATCCGGAATCTGCCGCGCAAACCGCTCTTAAGATCCCTTCCGCTCTTCAATTCAGGTTCACCCGGCCTTTCGGATCCTCCAGATCCACCGTATTCGCGTCAAATACGGTTCCGTAAAACTGCAGCGTTGCATTTCCCGGCACATTGCAGATCTGCATTCCGATCCCGTTCTCGGCAAACACCACATTTTCATACGTTTCATTCGAGAAGGTGGACAAATGGGAATCAAACCGGAAGCCAGTTCCGTTGCCGACCATTGCACAGTTATTGATGGAGACCCAGGCGCCTTCCTGGGCGTCTACACCGATATCCCATCCGGTAAAGAGACAGGCCTGGAGGCGAAGCGCATCCCTGCTGATGATGCCGGTCCCGCCGTCACCCTGAAACTCCAGATCGTAGAATTCGGCGATCATCGGCTTGCGGGTTCTGATTTCGATCGTATCCGTGAAGGTCGTCTTTTTTCCATCCTCCTCAGAACCAAACAGCACGGCAGTCCGCTCATCCATCACCAGTGTACCTTCATAAGTGACCGGCGGCAGGAAGAGCCGCAATACGGTTTCGGGCGTCTCTTCCTCAGCTGTCTTTTTGATCAGCGCGCTGATCTGCTCCACCGTCTCCATGGGCGTATCCTCAAAGTGATAATCAATGCAGGGCAGTGCCTCACAGGTAATTGTCTGATACAGCCGGAGGATATCCCTGTTTTTCATTCTGATTTCCCAGCAGATGATATTGGTTGCACAGTCGGTCGTGTAAACGATATCCGCTTTCCATGCAGCGTTGGAGAAACCGCTCTCACTGCCCAAAACCGGACCATAGACATCCATGGCAGCGGCTCCATCCTGCGGTTTGGCCGTCACCTGACAGGATTCCACCTCGGAAATGAATGCGTCCATGATTGCCGGATCATCTGCCGACCAGGCAAACAGCTGGGATGGGAACGCTGATGCATTACCCGGCAGTTCCTGGCCTGTAACCTGATCCATGCTGTTCCCTGTCAGACCTGCGTCTGAATCGAAAGACAGTAAGACCCTGCAGTTTTTCCCATTGATCCTGTAATCCAGTGATGAACCTCCTTCATACACCTTCGGACTGTGGTATCTGTACAACAGAATGCCGCCGGTCACCAGAAGGAGCACAAATGCCGTACAGGCGATCAGAAGTCTGCGTTTTCTGACAGGTGTTTTCACTTCCTCGGTCTGATCCTGCGCCTTTTCACAGTACGGACACCATGACGCGTCTGCCGGCAGTTCCCGGCCGCAGTAAATGCATTTTTTCATCAGAGAGCCTCCATCAGTTCGTGAACGGATCCGTATCGCTTCCGCGGATTGATCATGGTGCACCTGGAGATGATCCTCCCCCAACGACCGCCGGCAAGCACCTGGGAAGGATGCTCCCCTGTCAGCATTTCATTGATCAGCACACCCATGGCATAGATATCCGCCCGGTAATCCGTCTCGGAAATACCGTACTGTTCCGGCGGCGCGTAGCCCACAGTTCCCAGGACCCGGGTATCTTTCGTTTTTTCCGAATCATAGCTTCTTGCCGCGTCGAAATCGATCAGCACCACCCGGTCCGGGCAGAGCATCACATTTTCCGGTTTGATATCTCTGTGTACCCAGCCCATGGAATGAAGGACATGCAGGCCCCTGCACAGCTGAACGGAGATGTTCTTGACCTGGCTGCCCGTGAGCGGTCCGGCCTGAAGCAGCATGGCGAGCGTATCACCTACGAGATATTCTTCCAGCACAACGGTCTGCTGTATATCATCCATGCCGCGGCCTTCGGTATCGTCCGCCGTCTTCCTGTGCGCAGCCTCATAGATCTGCGGCAGCTGCGCGCAGCGTTTCCCGAGCAGAGCGGAATAAATGTCGCCGGACCCGGAGAATCTCCGGCAGATGTAACGCTGATGGCTTGTTTTCTTCCGGAGTTTTGTGATCGTGCCTCTGGGAGATGTCTTCAGCACGGCTTCCGTTTCAAACATCTCCTCAATGTATTTATTGACAAAAGCATATAGATCTTCCAATTTCCGAATACTCCTGTTCTTTTTCCGGCAGCAGCCGGATGTAAAAAAGATATGCAGCCTGCATATGGTCTTTTCCGCTTTTTCTCTTTATACTGGGCATGAAAGAAAACCGGCCATTCAAAGAAAGGCAGCTGCATCATGATTAAAAGAAATACAGATGATATGAATACAGAACTGATGAATGCCACGGATCTGCAGAAGTTCCTGGAGGAAAACACCGATCATTTTTCCAAAAAAGACTTTTCCAGACTTCTGAAGGAGCAGATCCGCAAAAAGGGGGTCAATAAAGCCGACCTGGCCAAGGCTTCCGGCATGAGCGACGTTTACCTGCACCAGCTCATCTCCGGCAGGCGCTCTCCCTCCCGGACAAGGCTCCTGTGCATCTGCATCGGGCTTAAGCTGACGCTTGATGAAACGCAGCGTCTGCTCCTTCATGCGGGAATGGGACAGCTGTACGCCAGGAACAGATGGGATGCCATCATCATCTATGGCATTGATCACCAGATGGATCTGTATACGATCAATGACCTTCTGTTCGACGCGAATGAGGATACCATGATCTGATCACTTTCCGCGAAGCGCTTCCAGGATCTCTTCAAAGTAGGCAGGCAGCGGTGCCGTAAATTCCATATATTCACCTGTGGCAGGATGCGTGAAGCCCAGGACCATGGCGTGAAGGACCTGGCCGGACCACTGCACATGGCGCAGCCGGGCCGGTACCGCACCGGCCTTTGTCCGGCCATACACCTCATCCCCAAGCAGCGGATGAGAAATACTGCTCATGTGGACTCTGATCTGATGAGTCCGCCCTGTCTCCAGGACGCATTCAATATAGGTATAATCCCCGAACCGCTCCAGTACCCTGTAATGGGTCACGGCTCTCTTCCCGTCACTGACGATCGCCATGCGCTTGCGGTCGGTTCTGTGCCTTCCGATCGGGGCGTCAACGACCCCCTCATCCTCTTTTATATTGCCGCGAACGATCGCACGGTACCGTCTGGTTATGGTATGCTGCTCCAGCTGCCTGGCGATCTCCTGATGCGCCCTGTCGTTTTTACAGGCGATCACAGAGCCGGTCGTATCCCGGTCGATCCGGTGAACGATCCCGGGCCGCAGCACGCCGTTGATCCCGGAAAGCTGGCTTCCGCAGTGATACATCAGCGCATTTACAAGCGTTCCGCTGTAATGCCCGGCAGCCGGATGAACAACCATCCCCTTTGGCTTATTCACAACGATCACATCCCGGTCCTCGTAAAGGATATCCAGCGGGATATCCTCCGGAAGGATGTCCGCGCTCTCGGGCTCCGGAACCTCAAATTCGATCAGGTCTCCTTCCGCCACTTTATCCCGGGCCCTGCCGGGCATACCGTTGACCGTGATCTGTTCCTCTTTGATCAGTTTCTGGATGAAGGATCTGGAAAGTTCAGGGCACTGCCCGGCCAGATACTTATCCAGGCGCTGCGACTCGGCGCTCAGACCTTCTCCGCCTGCAACAAGGATCTTCATGAATCTATCTCCGATATCAGGATACAGTTGGGCGTCTCAACCGGCAGCTGCCTGCCTTTCATGATGATGACTTTTCTCTCCGGGTCAAAGGTAAAGAACCGGATGTAATTGGACTCATGACAGAGCACCACCAGTGTCCGCTCGTCCGGCAAAAGGTCCACATCCTTTGGATAACCGCCGCTGATGGGCAGGATACAGATCTTCTCAAGAAGGCCCGTTTCCTGGTCCGCCCGGAAAATGCCCACCGTATTCTCTCCGGCGCTGGATGTGAGGAGGAACTGTCCGCTCGGTGAAAACTTCAGTGCACAGCTGGCACTGGATACCTCCTTCTTATCCATCACGGTCTCCACAACCTGGATCAGTTCAAATTCCGGATTCTTGCCTGATCCGTCATAGGTATACACATTGATGGTATTTGTCAGTTCACAGTTGATATAGGCAAACCTTCCGTTGGGAGAAAAGGTCATAAGCCTCGGTCCGGACTCGAGTCTGCATCTGAGAATATCCAGCAGCTTCAGCTTTCCGGTCTTTTCATTGACTGTATAGATCTTGACATGGTCCAGGCCGTTATCCACGGCACACAGGAATTCCCCGTCCGGCGTAGGAATGACACAGCTTACGTGAGGGCGGAAATTCCGTTCCGCCGCGCTGCCGAGTCCCTTATGGAACACACCGTCCATGACAGAGCCAAGCCTGCCGTCCTGCTGTGTCTCCACAACCGTCACCTTTCCGTCATGATATCCGCCCACAAAAAGGAATCTGCCTTTCTGATCCACAGACAGATAACACCCCCTCATGCCTTCGATCCCGACCTTGTTGATCGGTGTCAGGTTTCCGTCCGGTTCGATGTGCAGCACCTGCACGCCTTCGTCTGCGATCGAGTACAGGTATTCCCCATTCTGAGATTTTGTGATATGCGAGGAATTGTGCACAGGAACAACGCATCTTTCCTCCAGACGCTGTCCTTCCACATCCACATCATACACATGGATCCCGAGACTGCTCCCGTTTGTATATGTTCCGACATAGGCCGCATACTTTTTACTCATATCCCAAACCTCCAGACGCCACTAAAGAGTACAGCTCCACTCTCCGGACTCCACACTGTTCTCAAATGCTTCACCTTCAACTCTCCAAATTCCACACTTACCCAGGTTCACCATGGCCCGTTCTGTCCCACAGGAACATGTCCAGGAACAGCAGGGCGCATCCCACTGTGACGCAGATATCGGCAATGTTAAAAACCGGAAAATCGATCAGCCTGATATAAATGAAATCGATCACATAGCGCCATCTGATCCGGTCCAGGGCATTGCCCAGCGCACCGGAAAGAATCAGAACCAAAGCCGCCTGCCTGAGAAGACCGTCTGCGCCATTGACGGCCCTGTACAGCCAGATCAGTATACCCGCGCTGATCAGAAACGCCAGCCCCGTAAACAGCAGCTGTCCTCCCTGTCCCAGTCCGAAAGCCGCGCCTGTGTTGTATACAAGTGTCAGCTCCAGCACACCGGGAATGATCCGGATCACCGTTCCGTTCGCCAGGGCGCGCACTGCCAGATGTTTGGTCAGCTGATCCGCAATAAGGAGAAGGATGGCTGCCCCTGCGGCACAGAAATACCTTTGCTTCTCACTCATTGGCCCAGAGCTCCGCATCCATGGACCGGATCGCCTCCAGCATCTCCTCGTCCGTCACTGTCTCGTCAATGAAAGCCTTTCCGATCTTTTTCAGAAGAATAAACCTCACATGGTCCCCGTTCATCTTCTTGTCTTTTTTCGTGGCAGCCAGAATGTCTTCCGCCTTCAGCCCGTCGAAGCTGATGGGCAGTTCAAAACCGACGTTCATGTCCCTGATCTCATAAAATTCGCCGTCATCGATCAGGCCGCGTTTCCAGGATATCCGGGCGGCTGCAACCATGCCGAGGCTGACGCACTGGCCATGAAGCATGGTAAAGTTTTTCAGTTTTTCGATGGCATGCCCGATCGTATGTCCAAAGTTGAGGAGCGCCCGCTCCCCCTTTTCCGTCGGATCCTTCTCCACCACGCTCCGTTTGATCTCACAGCTGCGCCTGACCATCTGCATCAGGATCTGCGGTTCCCGTGCCTGTATCTCAAACATGTTTTCGATCGTCCATTCATAATAGGACGCATCTCGGATCAGGCCATGCTTCAGGACTTCTCCCATACCGCAGGCAAACTGCTCATCCGAAAGCGTCTTAAGCGTCCGGATATTGATATACACCAGTGAAGGCATATAGAAGGCGCCGATCATGTTTTTATATCCTTCAAAGTCGACACCGGTCTTTCCGCCTATACTTGAATCCACCTGCGCAAGCAGTGTGGTCGGAACCTGAACAAAGCGGATCCCCCTGAGATATGTGGCTGCCGCATAGCCTGTCATATCGCCTGTCACACCGCCGCCAAGCGCCACCAGCACATCAGACCTGTCAAGACCGCACTCCAGAAAGAAACGGTACATTTCCTGAACCTGCTCCACGTTCTTGCTTTTTTCTCCCGCAGGAAATGAATACAGGAAGACCTGTCTGCAGCAGGGCGAAAGCAGCCGGGTCAGTTCCGCGGCATACAGCTTTTCAACTGTATCATCCGTGACGATGCACACTCTTCTTTCCCTGAGGTCGAGCGGCTCCAGCGCCTGCGCGATCCCGTCAAAGCTGTCTTCGATCACAATCTGATAAGCAAAGGCGTTCCCCGCCTTCACCGGCAATACCGTATTCAAAGCCTTATCCTCCTGCCGGGGTGACCGGTCCTGTCTGATCTCAAAAACAAAGCCCGCAGGCATTGCCCCGCGGACTTGCAGTCATATATCGGTGCCTGATCAGTACTGATTCTCAAAAGGGACATCAAACGCACCGCTCAGGATCTCCTGAAAATCACCGGATATCTCAATGCTCGGCGGCGTGATGATGAAGATATAGTTACTGATCTTCTGAAGGTTACCGTCGATCGCGTAGCAGGATCCGGAAGTAAAATCCAGGATCCGCTGTGCCAGTTCCAGTTCCAGGTTCTCGACATTCAGAACCACCGCGCATTTCTCACGCAGCGTTTCTGTGATTTCTCTGGCATCCTCCATGGAATGCGGACGTATGACACATACGGCGAGTTCCGTTTCAGGGCGCTTTCTCTGTCTGGAAGAACCTGTTCTGGAAGTGAGGCCGCTGCCGCTCCGCCCTGTGCGCGAAGTCCCTGAACCGCTCCTGCTTCTTGTCTGGGTGCTTTTCCGCTCCTTGGGTTCCTCCGGATCGGGAAGATCCTGCAGATCGTCTTCCTCCCGTTCCTTGACGATGCGGCGTCTTACAGGTGCGTCGGCATCCGCATAGCCCTCATCCGGTTCATCCAGATAACCTTCCGGGCCCATGTCATCCTCATCATTGAGCTTCATTGCATTCAGAAATTTATCCAAAACACTCATTGTTTATCTTTCTCCGAAAATCCCGGTTCCCACACGAACAAAAGTCGCGCCTTCCTCAATGGCTACCTCATAATCGCCGGTCATGCCCATGGAAAGCTCACACATACTGGTATTATCGATGTTTTTCCGGGCGATGTCAATACATAAATCTCTCAGTCCGGCGAAATACCCGCGGTTGTCCTCCGGGTTTTCGGTAAGCGGAGCGATCGTCATCAGCCCGCGCACTTCCATATTCGGCAGGCCGGCAATCTCTTTCACCAGGCCCGCAGCCTCTGCCGGCGACACACCGCCCTTGCTCTCCTCTCCGGCCATGTTGACCTCGACGAGGACCCGCGCAGTGACGCCTTTCTTCACGGCTTCCTCACTGATCGCCTGAGCGAGCTTAAACGAATCCACGGAATGGATCAGGGATGCATGCCCGACAACATATTTGACCTTGTTCCGCTGCAGGCGGCCGATCATGTGCCAGCTGATGTCCGCCGGAAGCGCGGCACACTTATCCCGCATTTCCTGAGGCCTGTTCTCTCCGAACTGGCGGATCCCGGCTTCATATGCCTCCATGATCATTTCATTCGGCTTCGTCTTGCTCACTGCGACCAGTGTCACGCTTTTTCGGTCCCGTCCGGCTCTGGCGCAGGCGGCGCAGATCCTTTCCTCGACCTTCTGAAGGTTCTCAGTAATCATATGTTCTTCCTGTTTACCGGCTTTCAACACGCCGGGCTCCGGCCTTCACACTGCATTTTATGTCACAATATCGTCATCCTTCACCGCGCCGGCATCCATTGCGATGAAATCATGCGCTGCCAGTCCGTAGGGATTGTAGGGTTCCACAATACAGAACTCCTCATTCTCGTCAATCACCTTGACCTCACGGAACATGGCATATCCTTTGTTGATATTGAAAACGCCCTGTATGGTAACCCGGTCCTCATCCACGATCTGATGTTTTTTTGTCGTCCCTTCGCGGACCGCATAGTCACCGTTCCTGAACAGATTCTCTGCGATCAGGACGCAGCCGTCCTGCCTGTCATACACATTGGCTGTCACATACGCGGATGCCTGCGATCCGTCTTTCCTGTAATATTCCCTGAGGATCGCCACTTCTGACCTGTCATCCTCGTTCTCAAGCACATACTCCAGGGGGATCTTCAGGAATGTTTTCTCCGAAATGGCTGAGGTGGGGATCTTAAGTCCTTTCCTGCTGTCCATCAGCAGTTCAATCTCCAGATACCTGTCTGACACATATCTGACCAGCGAGTTCCGGAGCCGGATCCTGCCGTAATACCCGTCTTCCCCTTCGAACACGGAAAAACCTGCGCTGAAAGTCGTGTCATCCTTCAGAAAACGGAAACGGATGGTCGTGCGGTCCGCAAGCGATGTGACCAGCTGCGGAGAAAGCGGAAAATACAGGTACCATTCCTCTCCGCGGATCAGCTTGTAGAGTTCGTCTCCCATACGGACCCGGGAATTCTGGCGCAGATTCTTCGTAGCATAGCCCGTCCTGTTAAACATGGAGCGCTTCAGATCCGCTTCGGTCAGCATCTCCATCCCGTCGATGTCGTAGGAGACAAAGCCGGAGGCCGGCGCCCTGGTCTGGTTCACAAAAGAAGCGGAGATGTTGTTTGAAGACAGCGCAGACAGCAGATATCCTTCCTGGTCGGCCTTGAAAGTATAGACCTCTCCATAAGAACTGTTCCTGAAATTGAGCGCAAAGGAAGACGCTGCCATATGCATATAGTCGGTATCATCCTCTGACAGCACGGCATCTTCCCCGATCATGACAGGTGTCTCATTTTCATCGATCGAGCACACCGTCATCCCGGCACCGATCCTGGCGCCGTTTCTGGCATAATAATGTACATAACCGGAATAATCCGCTGTCTCGATCTCCTCGTTCTTCAAAGCCAGGGCCATATACCGGTAGTTTCCGGAAATGGAACCGGCTGTCACCTCATACGATACGATGTGTGAAGCCGTCAGATAGAGGATCACCGTAATGATCATATAGACAAAGATCGTGAGGAACAGCAGTGTGCCGATGTTCAGCCAGGAAAATCTTCTGTATTTCGTTATTGGCCTGGTCTTATCTGCCATCGTTTTCTATCAATCACCTGAAGCCGGCCCACTTAAGACCGGCAGAAACATATCTGCTCATTACCTGTAGACAACATACAAAGCCCGCCGGCTGAAATCAAGAAACGGTTCCCTTTCTGGAACGCCCGGCGGACTTTGCTGTATGGATGTGCCTGCCCTCTGACCGGGGCAGGTCCTTGCGGTTTGGTTCAAATTATTCGTTGATAATCATTTCGGCAAATTTTTCCGGAAGCTGTTCCCTGGTGAGGGAAGCACTGATCATGAAGTCCACGCCAAACGTCTTGGACAGGTTGTCAATCCGCTCCAGTGTCCGTGTAACATCTCCGTCCTGTACTTTTGCAATCTTCAAAAAGCTGTCCAGGTATACCTGTTCCAGGTCATTATCTCTGGAAATCAGGCCGCAGAGAAATCCGATAAAAGCATCTGAGTTCTCCAGCGGATAATTGGTGACATCTATAAGCCGCACCCTGTTGTTGAGTTCATACATATGCTGCTTATTCTTGTCCAGATAGACCACATTCCCGTTGGCTGTCTTGATCTGCGTGTTTGCCTTATCCAAAAGAATCTTGGTCTTTCCTTTTCCCCTTTCCCCTATGATCAGCTGAACCATATGAACAATTCCTCCTTATCTTTACCAAATACATATCCTGTAATCAAATTATAAGCCAAAGCCATACTAAAAACAACCCTTCGTCCCGGAGCAAAACTTAAAATACGCTAAAGTGCCTTTCGGGCGCCTGAAGCAGATCATGTCTTCATCTCTATGAGTGAAAGAAGTTCATTCATGTCGTCATAGACAACATCCCTGTCTGCAGAATGCAGGAGTATTCCCAGATACGGCCTTCCGTACGCGTCCTTTGCCAGCAGGATCAGACAGCCGCCCGCATCTTCCGTCGTTCCGGTCTTGCCTCCGTATATCGTTACTCCGGCCGGCGGGGCCGCTTCCCCCGTGAAATAATGATTGGTCGTCTCCCATGTGACCGCAACCGGCTCATCATAATAATTGCTGTACTCCGCGTAATAATTCTTTCTGCTGATCATATCCATGAACATGTCATATTTCATCACTTCATGGAAGATCAGATACAGGTCGTAGATACAGGTATAATGTTCCGGGCTGGTCAGGCCGTGCGGGTTGTCAAAATGCGTTCTGGTCGCCCCGACCCGGAGCGCCTCCTGATTCATCATCTCCACAAATGCCGGCACGCTTCCGCCGACATGTTCGGCGATCATCATGGCAGCATCATTGCCCGAGGCGATCAGCATTCCGTACAGGAGCTGTTTGAGTGAAAGGGTATCTCCCGTCTTGATATCACAGACAGAAGAACCGTATTCAATATCCTTGGCTGTATCCGTAACGACCACAAGATCATCCGGATTTCCGTATCTGAGCGCCACAAGCGCCGTCATGATCTTTGTCAGGGATGCCGGCGAACGGCGGGTGAACATATCCTTTCCATAGGAGATGCGCTTTTCCTCCATATCGATCAGACCTGCGGAAAGGGCATTGCTGTACATCTTCTCAGTCCCGACATCCGTATCAGTCACGGCAAGATCAGCTGAGAAAGGCTTTGCCACATCCTCGTAGCCGAGGCTTGCCGAAAACCCATAGATCACCGAATCCTTGTCATAGCTGACCGGAAGCCGGTAATCATGAGACCGGAGCAGCACATAATAGACCGCGTAGATCAGGAAAAGCACGATCAGTGCAAGCGCCGCCATGATCAGGCCGAGGCGTATGTTCTTTCGTTTTTCAGCCCTGTCCTGCTCATTCAGCCTCACCCATTCCCGCTGGGTGTAGCCGTATGCAGCCGCCATGCCTTCCATGTTATCCCTGCGGCGCTGCTTTTTGGACTCTACCGGTACATGTCTCGCCATTCAAGATCTCCCCGTTCCAACGATTTGAGCAATACTTCAGCGGTTGCGACATTGGTCGCCAGCGGAACATTGTGAATGTCGCATGTGCGGATCGCCTTGCTGATATCCGGTTCATTGGGTTTGGGCGTTGTCTCCGGATCACGGAGGAACAGGACAAGATCGATCTGGTTCTGCTCCACCATCGCGCCGAGCTGCTGTTCGCCGCCCACGTGACCGGCAAGGAGCTTGTGGACACTCAGGCCTGTTGCTTCCTCGATCAGCCGTCCGGTCGTACCTGTTGAGTACAGGTCATGTTTGGAGAGTACGCCGCGATATGCCGTGCAGCAGTTCTGCATGAGTTTCTTTTTTCCATCGTGGGCAATCAGTCCGATGTTCATATACCTCTCCTTTCTTCTTTCTTTACCTGCGTTTATTCGCCTCTGTCTTATTTCCGTGTTATCTGTACCTGTTGTTCTGCAGTCCGACATTGATCACGATTCCGACTCCCATGCAAAGCGTGACCAGAGATGTCACACCATAGCTGATGAACGGAAGCGGCAGGCCGGTGTTCGGCATCAGGCCTGTTGCAACACAGATGTTCATAAAGCTCTGTGCCATGATCAGCGCTCCGAGTCCGCAGCTGATGCATGTTCCGGCCAGATCCTTGGCACGCCTTCCGATCCGGAAGCATTCCACCGCGATCAGGCACTCCAGCAGCACGATCAGACAGCATCCCAGAAAACCAAGCTCCTCACCTGCGACTGCGAAAATGAAATCTGTCTGCGGCTCGGCAATGAAGTTGCCGCCCTTGACTGAAGAGACCATGTTATTGTTCAGGCCCTTGCCGTAGAGCTGTCCCGAACCGATCGCGATGATGGAATTCTGCTGCTGATAAGCGCCGTCCGTATACTGGGCGGGTTTCAGCCAGGCCATGATCCTCTCCAGCTGATAATCCTTGAGGAGCGTCTGCCCCGGCCGCATGATGATGCTGAAAAAGATGACCACCGAAGGAACGACCACAAGCAGGATGCCGCCGATGATCTTGAAGGACAGTCCTGCTGTAAATATAATAGCACAGAAAGTCAGTCCCGTCACGATGGTTGTGGAAAGATCAGGTTCCCTGTAGATCAGGAACAGGGGAACCGCCAGCAGGAGCAGCGACAGCATGATGAACCGGAAGGTGTTCAGCTTATCCTCATTTTTGGAGAACAGTCCCGCAAAGAACAGGATCAGAATCACCTTGACCAGGTCGGAAGGCTGAAACTGAATTCCCAGCCTGATCCATCTCGTGGCACCGTTGATCTTCTCACCAAAGATCAGAACCGCGATCAGCAGCACATTTCCCGCAATATAGAACATCCAGCTGAAGTTAAGAAGCCACGTGTAGTCGACCAGTGAAAGCACAAACATCATAATAACGCCCAGGATCAGGCCATAGAGCTGCCTGGTCTGGTACACTTTCTGGGCGCTCCCGATCACCAGCACGCCGATCGTTGACAGCAGTACCACATAGATGATCAGGGTCAATCTGTAATCACGTAATCTATACTGTTTAAACATATCCTGTTTCTCTCGTTGAAATGCCGGCTTTTGAAAACGCCACTCTCAACTCTCCAAACGCCACTCTCATGATCAGTCTGTTCTCGTATTGTCCGAGCTGACCTCCACCGCATGTCCCGTAATGACCTCCGCTTCACTCTTCTGTCCGAAGAAGTAGGAAATCGTGTCCCGGGCAATGGCAGCCGCATTCTTTGAATTGTATCCGTTAGCCACCCTCACGGCGATCGCCATGGTCGGATTCTCATATGGCGCGTATCCGATAAACTCAGCGTGGCTGGGGATGGTCGTGACCTGCTGGGCAGTTCCCGTCTTGCCGGCCACCGAAACATCCATATAGTTCTGGAATACCTCATGCTGCTGGACCATGGCGCGCATACCGGCATGAATGGCGCTCCAGAGCGTTTCCGGGATATCCACCGTTGAATGCAGCTCCGGCTCCTTATCATCGATCACGTTTCCGTTGGAATCCGTGATCCTGTCGATCAGCGTCAGATCATAGCAGTTCCCGCTGTTGGCGATCGTATTCACATACCTGGCCAGCTGTGTCACCGTAAACGCGTGGTTTGACTGACCCATGGCTGCAGGCACAGCCGCATAGGTCGCAAAATGCGGCGCTGTCTCCGGCACCTCCACGCCTGATTTCGCATCCAGGCCGTACATGGAACCGTATTTTTTCAGCTGCGCGATTCCCTGATCGTCATTGTATTCGCCGTTATCCATACTCAGCCGGAAGCCGATGGTATTAAAGTAATAGTTGCACGAATCGCGGATGGCCGTCGTCAGTGTCTCCGCACCGTGTCCCCACTCGTTCCAGCAGTTGATCGGCGGTTCCACCAGGTCAAATTTACCGGTACAGGCGATTCCCTCATCAATGGCGACCTGGTTCTCCATGACGCCCGCCGTCGCAGCGACGATCTTGAATGTCGAGCCGGGTGCCAGGACCTCCTGTGTCGCCCGCGAATAGAACGGAGACGACAGGTCCGTGACCAGTTTATTGTAGTAGGCGCTGTCCATCTCGTTGACAAGCCGGTTGTTGTCATAGCCCGGATAGGACACGCACACTTTCACGTTGCCGGTTGCGGGATCCGTGATCACAATGGCTCCGGAGCACGGTGTCAGTGCCAGCTGGCCCGGCGTGATCTCCAGATTGTAGATCTTGTCCCTGATAAAGTCATACGCGCTGATCTCACCGCCTGACAGGAGGTTGTAATCATCCACGTTCATGTCCAGGATACCCTGGTCGTAGAGAAGCAGGCACACCTCCGTACCTGTGAGAGATCCTTCCTTCAGCATATAGCGGAAGACCTTTTTACAGAACTGGGTATCGTCGAACAGATACGCCTGAATATAATCGGAAAGCGCCGAATATGCCTCTGTCGAATCCATATAGGCCGTGTTTTCCGCGATCCCGTTGATATCGATCCAGTTCTTTGAGATCGCGTATGTCAGAAACTCCTGCAGGGAAATGACTTCGTCCTGACTCCAGGCGATCCATGTCAGATCCGATTCATCGATGGCTTCTTTGTTGAGGATCCCGGATTCGATCAGCATATTGTTGACGATATAGGACTGATATACCTGGAATTCCTCTGTCAGATCCTTGTAGGCAGTGGGATCCGGTGTCGTCAGCTGCTGCTTGATCTCGGCAAAGATCGCATTGAGCTTCTGCACAAACAGCTCATATACCCGCTTCTCATTGGCTGAAGCGTCCGGTTCAGAAAGATGCTCAACATCCAGCACATTGTTCTCAAACAATGCAA
Source organism: Lachnospiraceae bacterium (assembly GCA_017652545.1). The sequence continues at coordinate 7,857 of JAGCAV010000057.1, read as the reverse complement.
AATAGACATCATAGACAGGGATACGCACATCGTCCGACCGCTCGATCCATTCCGTATTGATCGAGTCTGTATCGACCGTATTGGACCAGACAATACCGGCAATATACTGTTCAAGAATATGGTACGCAACCTTCTGGAGTTCGGTATCCAGCGTCAGATACAGCGAATCACCTGCCTGGGGCTCCACCTTTGTTTCGGTGCTGAGTGTCCGCCCGAGGCTGTCCACGTAGATGATCTTCTGCCCCTTCTGGCCCTGCAGGGAGGATTCCATGACCTGTTCCATACCGACCTTGCCCACAATGTCACCGGCATTGTAGGCTGAGTTGGTCTCCTGCAGTTCCTTGAGTTCCTCTGCGGAAACAGGACCGGTATAGCCGATGATCTGGCCGAAATACTGGGCATTGTTGTATACGCGCAGGTAATCCTCCGCGATGTCCACACCCGGCAGAGACGCGGTGTTCTCCATGATCTGCGATACCGTCTCCTCGCAGACATCCTTCGCGACCGTGATCGCGTTGTAACGCTGATAGTTGTTCGCCGCCAGCGCGGATCTCAGTCCGGTCAGGATCAGGCGTTCCTCCTGTGTATAACTGGCAGGAAGCGCGTAATCACGGTATTCCTTCGCGGTGATCTGATCGTCATCCAGGCCGAAATACCTGGAAGAGCCGAGCAGCGTCATCAGATCGTCCGCTGTCATGTTCATCTGTTCTTCTGTCAGGTCGTCGATATAGCTCTGTCCGAAAAGGTCCGCCTTGAAGCGGCTCAGGGTAAAGCCTGTCGCGCTGTATTCCCAGTGATCTTCACCGGCAGGGCGCACCTTGAAATCCAGGTAGACCTTATCCCCATGGCTTTCAATGATCTTGACCGTTCTGTACAGGATGCTGTTCAGCGTCAGGTTCTGGATGTGCCTGTTCTGATAGGATCCGCTGTTTTCAAAAGTCACCACATAGGAAAGCCTGTTGTAAGCCAGCAGTTCTCCGTTGCAGTCATAGATCTCTCCCCGCGTGCTGGGGATCGTGCGCGTCTTCCTGATCGAGAGCGCGAAATTGTCCAGGTAATCCTCTCCCCGGATGATCTGCAGCACAAAAAGCCTCTGAATCAGAATGCCGGCCATGACCAGCGCGAGAATCAGAAGAATGCCGATACGTATATTCCGGCTGCTTACAGGCCGCCTTCTTTTTACCTTTTTTTCATACATGCTCTTCCATGTTCCTGTATCTGATTAAGCGTTCGCCAGGGACATATCCCGGCCCGGGCAGGCCCGGCCGTTCTATGACTCCGGCTCACTGCTTTTTCATACGAGACTGTCTATACTCCTCTTGTCTGTCCTGCTGATCAGCTTGTTCAGCCAGTGAAACGGACGGTACAGCAGGATCGTCATCATGATCGTATAAAGCAGTTCCGGGATAATGATCCGGTTCAGGTAGAAAAAGAACCCGGTCCTTCCTCTCATCAGGAATGTCCCGATATAGATATACAGACCATAGGCCAGATCCCCGAGCGTGACAAGCATCAGCGGCGTCTTGATATCATCATCATAAAAGATCCGGTAGCAGTAACCGGAAAGATACCCGATCCACATGTAGATCAGCGCCTGCATACCAAGCTGTCCCGGGAACATGACATCCAGTGCAAGGCCGGAGAAAAAGCCCGTCAGAAGCCCGCTCGTACGTCCCCGCATAAGCCCGAAGGAGACCGTAAGAATCAGAAGCAGGTTGGGTTTGATCGAGGCGATCTCAAAGACCTGAAAGAGCAGGCACTGAACCAGGGCCGTCACAATGATGAGAATGCCCATGCATATTTTCCTGATCATGGTTACTCTGTCTCTCCTTCCGCCGTATCCACATCGTTGACCGGCGCCTGCGCAGAACCGCCCTCCGGGCTGGCTATGTAACGCTTGAGCTCCGTGATGACCAGAACTTCCTGAATGTGCCTGAAATCGACGACAGGCGTGATCTGACCGGATTTGGTCAGGTTGTTGGCATCGTTCCCCAGCTCACTGATATACCCGATCAGAATGCCCGGGAGAAACTTTTCGCTGATATTGGAAGTCACGACCTTATCACCCACATGGACATGGTTCGTGTCATCCCGCAGCTTGACCAGGCTTAAGGATCCCTGATCGATCAGCTCCAGGTTCCCGGCAATGATGCAGGTATCGGATGTCGTGGAGACCATGGCGCTGACATTGCTGTTGTCGTCGATGATGGAACGCACGATCGCCCAGTCGGGCCCGGTCTGGGTAACGATTCCGACAAGGCCGGCCTGCCCGATCACATTGCAGTTCACCTGGACTCCGTCGTTCCTGCCCTTGTCAATGGTAAAGGTGGAAAACCAGTTTCCGGAATCCTTTGAGATCACATGCGCGCCGATCGTCGGGTAATCCGCGTATTCCTCTGCCAGCCCGTGAAGCTCACGCAGTCTTTCAAGCTCCTCCCTGTCCAGAAGCAGCTGTGAGTTCTCGGCCGTCAAAGTATCGACCTGCGCTTTCAGGCTTTCATTTTCGCTCCGGATCGTTGCCGAGTCTGTCAGGTTCTCCGAAAGGTTGGAGATGATCCTGCCAAACGAGTCGATACCCTTTGCCACAGGCGTGACCACAAACCCGGCCAGTGTATGGACAGGTCCTGTCACAGCCGGGTCGAGCAGGGATGCCCCGATCAGTGCCAGACAGATCAGGCTCAAAATCATAATCAGCGTTCTGCTGGTTGCTTTGTCATGCTGTTTTCTTCTCATACCGTTCGTCTACCTGAAAATATATATCTCTCAGTGAAGCATCCGCTCCACGCTCACCTCTTCACTCTCAGCTCTCAGCTCTCAACTCTCAACTCTTCACACTCAACTCCACTCCCAACTCTCCACTCTCAACTCTGTCATCACAGCGTTGCCTTGTGCGTCAGATGCAGGAGTTCCTTATTGTTGATGATCTCCAGTATTCCCCGGATCGTGCTGTTTCTGGGGTCCTGAAGATGGTAGATCGGGAGTCCGATCTCCTTCTGGATATAGATCGGGAGGTTCAGGATCATGGAGACCCCGCCGGTCAGGAAGATCCCTTCCGCCGCAATATCCTTTCTGATCTGAGGGGGCACCCGGTCGTACACTTCCCTGACACAGCTGATGATATGGTCGATCGTCTCAATGATGGAAACACTCACGGCGAGTGACGGAATCATGTCGGATTTGGGAAGGCCTGAAAGGGTATGGATGCCGAAGACTTTCTGTTCCAGCCTGGGCCCGTTGATCATGAATGCCAGGTTGTTCTTCAGCCGTTCCGCACTCTTATGTCCGATGTTGATGTTGAACTTTCTGCGCACCATGGTGGTGATATCCTGATCAAGCTTGTTTCCGCCCATCTTGAGCGTCTGCCCCAGGATCACCTTCCCGCCGCAGATCACGGAGATCTCGGTGGTATCCCCTCCGATGTTGACGATCATATGGCCTGATGAGGATAAGACATCCAGCCCGATGCTCACCGCATCCGCGATCCCCTTTTCGATCAGCCGGACACGGCTGGTCTGGCGGCTGGTGCTGAGCACATTGAAAAAGGCCCTCTGCTCAACCGGTGTGACATTTGCGGGAACCGCAAGACAAAGACCCTGAGACTTCCTGGCAAAGCTTGAAAAGGTTCTCAGGGTATACGAAAGCACCAGCTCCATGTTGGTGGCGCTGGCAATGACCCCGTTGACCATCGGACAGGAAACATCCACATCAACAGGGTTTTTTTCATACATTTCATATGCGGGATCTCCGATCGCAAGCACCTGCCCGCCTTTCCGGACCGCGATCATGTTTTTGCTGTACATGAACTTCTGTCCGGTCTTGTCCCGCAGCTTAATGGTGTCGGTTCCCAGATCGACACCGTACAAAGACGGAAAAATCATTTATCTCCCCTGTTCAGTATAACCCCTTATACGATATTCACAGGTCAGCCTTCCGCTGCATCACATTCACAGCAGGCCCTCCTGGCGAAAGCTGAAAAACACGCCGTCACCGATCACAATGTGATCCACAAGCTGAATATGGAGCAGTTCACCGGCTGCCCTGATCTGTCCTGTCACGTTCACATCTTCCCCGGAAGGCGTCGGATCCCCGCTCGGGTGATTGTGCAGCAGGACGATCTTCACCGCCCTTGCGGCAACAGCTTTAATGAACACTTCCCTGGGTGAGAGGATCGAAGCGCTGACGGTACCCTGTGAGATGACCGTATCGTCGATAAAGGCATTCCGGGTATCCAGCATGAGAAGCATCACGATCTCCTGATCCAGATGCCGCATATACTCCATATAGTGGTCTGCGATGGACCGCGGATCATCAAAGATCTTCCTGGCTCCCTGCCGCTGCGACCAGATCCTCCTGGCCAGTTCGCCGATACACTTAAGCTGGATGGCCTTCACCCTGCCCACGCCCCGGATCTCCCTCAGTTCCTGCATGGACAGATGGTACAGCCCTTCCAGGCCGTGAAACCCGCTCCTGTACAGAATGCGGCCGGCCAGATCCATTGCTGTCTCGCCGGGTGACCCGCTTCTGATCATGACCGCCAGAAGCTGGGAATCCGAAAGGATTCCGGGACCGTATTTCTCACAGAGTTCATACGGCTGTTCTTCCGCCGGCCGTTCCTTCATGATGCGATATGTTTCGTTCATCGGTATTTTGCTGTTCTCTCGCCCGACCTTTCAGATATTATTTCATTATTGAAGGGTAAAGTCAATTCAATCCTTCCGGATTAAGAGGAATTTTATATTTCCTGATAAGGGCTTCAGCCACCCGCATTCCGTCCACTGCGGCGGATGTGATGCCGCCTGCATATCCGGCGCCTTCGCCGCAGGGATAGACCCCCGGATGCGTCACCGATTCCAGGCTGTCCGGATCCCGGCTGATCCTCACCGGTGAGGAGGTGCGGCTCTCCGGCGCGCACAGCAGCGTATCCCCGGAGGCAAAGCCCGGAATCACACGGTCAAAGCGCCTGATTCCTTCCTCCAGCGCGTCACCGATCTCCTCCGGGAAGATCGAGCGGACGTCCGCAGGAACATATTTCCCTTTTATACATGGCTGAAACGCCGGCTGCTCCCCGATGGTCCTGTCTTTGCTCCCGGTTTCCGCTGTCTTTCCACTCTCCTTCCGCATGCAGAAATCGGAGAACCGTTCCGCCGGAATACAGCCATCTCCGGCTTTCCAGGCCCGTCTCTCGAGCATGCGGGTAAAATGCATTCCGGCCAGCGGATGAATATCCGTTTCGGAACAGACGCCGTTTCCGTCCCCCCACTCGTTCATGTATCTGACATACTGGTCCGGCCGTACCGTCATGACGATCGCGGCGTTTGCGTTTCCGCTGTCTCTGTCGCGCAGGCTCATGCCGTTCACTGCGATCATGCCGGGTTCGGAAGAGGCATTGACCACCCAGCCGCCCGGGCACATGCAGAACGAATAGACGCCCCCCGCCTCAAGCTGGCAGGTCAGTTTATACGGAGAAGGCGGCATCGCGAACGGGCAGTCCTTCCCGTACATGGCTTCATCGACGATCCGCTGCGGGTGCTGGACCCTCACCCCCACCGCGAAGGCCTTGGGTTCCATATACATGCCCTTATCCAGCAGCATCCCGAACGTGTCCCTGGCGCTGTGTCCCAGAGCCAGTACCACTGTATCCGTCCGGATCCTGATCATAGCGCCTGCCGAAAGATCCCGGACGGACAGGCAGTACCGCGAAACATCTGCCCGGTCATTTGTGAAAGGCGCCTCCTTTTCCGCTGCGGCTGCAGGCATCTCATCCCTGATGCTCAGCTCCTCCAGACGATGGCCAAACAGGAAGGTTCCGCCCAGAGATATGATCTCTCCTCTTATGCCGGCGATCACGCCCCGCAGTCTGTCCGTCCCGATATGCGGTTTATAGCTGTAGAGAATATCCTCATCGGCGCCTGCCTCAACAAAGGTCTGCAGAACAAAACGGATCCTTCCCGCGGGATCCTTGATGGAAGTATTCAGCTTTCCGTCGGAAAATGTTCCCGCCCCGCCTTCGCCGAACTGGACGTTGCTGTCTGTATTCAGTTCATTGGTGTCCCAGAACTTCTGTACCGTCCCGACGCGCTGTTCGACCATCTCCCCCCGTTCGATCACCAGCGGGCGGTATCCCTCCCTGGCAAGCAGCAGGGCGCAGAACAGCCCTGCGGGACCGCTTCCGATGATGACCGGGCGCTCCCGCATCATCAGGGAGCCGTGTTCCGGCGCGCGGTAGGGTTTTTCCTCCATCCGGACAATATCCCTGTCCCGTCCCAGTCTCTTCAGGATCTTTGCCTCTCCCTCCGCCTCAACATCCGCCGTATAGACGTAGAAGATATCCGGTTTCTTCCTGGCATCTATGGACTGACGCACGATACGGAAAGACAGTCTGGAACCATCCCTGATCCGGAGCTTCCTGACAATCGCGTTCTTCAACTCTTCCGGGGTGTGATCCGGCTTCAGCCGGATCTGACTGACTCTGAGCATGTCTATTCCTCCAGGGAAATGATCCTTGCGCCCGGCAGTCCATCTCCCGTAATCGTCAGGACAGCATATGTGCCCGGTGTCCCAAAAGGCCGGTTCTGCGTCAGGCTGCCCGGGTTGACGATCAGGACATGCTGCCGCTCATACTGTTCGACATCAGCCACATGTGTATGTCCATACAGGACCACATCCGCATGGTTTGTCCGGGCACTCTGAAGCAGGTACTGGCAGCCGGACCTGACATGGTGATTATGTCCGTGTACGGCCATAACGCAGCAGGAACCAAACTTCCTGCTGATCATCGCCGGCAGTTTCAGGAAGGTATCGCAGTTTCCCTTCACGACCAGAAGGCCGAACTCCACCCTGTGATCCAGATAAAGCCTTTCGGGGTCTTCTTCGATATCGCCGCAGTGGATCATGTAATCGAAAGGCCATTCCCTCGCGATCACCTGATTAAGAGGTTCGTTGTATCCGTGGGTATCGCTGACCACCACGATCTTCATGCTGTCATTCATGTTCATCAGATGCCTTTCTGTGAAAGTCTGTGAAAGTGCCGGTCCGGGCACAGGATCAGCGGCCCGGCTCCCGGATCATCCGTGCGCTGCTGCTTCCGGCCACATACCCTGTTGACCATGCCCACTGGAGGTTGTACCCTCCGCATGGACCGTCCGCATCCAGAATCTCCCCCGCGAAGAAGAGCCCGGGGGCAAGAACCGACTCCATGGTCAGCGGATCGATCTGCGAGAGCGCAACGCCTCCCCTGCACACCTGCGCCTGATCAAAACCCCGTACACCGGTCACGGGTATCCGGAAGGTTTTCAGGAAACGGGCGAGATACGCAGCGGTCTCCCCGCACGCCTGCGCCGTTGTGTTCATCCGGCTTCCGCCCTGTTTCTGCGCCTTCTCAAACTGTTTTCCAACCAGTACAGCCAGTTTTTCCTGCATGATTCCCTTCAGCAGATCTGGAACCGCAAAGCCTCTTTGCAGCTGCCGGGTCAGGAAGGATGCGGCTTCTTCTTCCGACAGGTCCGGGAGGAAATCAAGATACAGGTCTGTCTCCCGTCCGTCCTGAAGCCGCCGGGCGATAAAACCCGATACCTGAAAAACAACGATTCCGGAAATTCCGTCCCTGTTCCACTGAACCTGTCCGAGATCCGAAACCCGTTCCCCGCTCTCCCGGCCGATCGCTGTCACAGCCGCCCGGCATCTGCTTCCGGCTGCTTTTTCCAGTCCGCTCAGGCTGCTCTGCACGGCTGTCAGTGACGGAACCGCTGCCAGAACGGTGTGACCGGTCTGCGCGGCAAGATCATAACCGCTCCCGTCACTCCCGGTTTCCGGACAGGCGCGGGAGCCGGCTGCCAGGATCACGCAGCGCCCTGAATA
>JAGCAV010000541.1 GCA_017652545.1 Lachnospiraceae bacterium | reverse complement strand
TCAGCGCCTCGTTGATCACCCACGTCCTGGCCATCGCCCTGTCCCCGCTGCCTTCCATCAGCTTGCCTTCGCCCATCTGCCGGATCACGTCCGTCAGTGCGTCGCGCATGGCCTCGTCCCCCGGCAGCCTGTACTTCATCCTGTACGGCCTCATGGCCCGCTCCACGCATTCGATCTTCTGCTTGTATCCGTCCTCATAAAACCGGTACGCCTTCACCAGCACCTGCACCCCTGCACACATTGCGTCCGTATCTACAAAATTGAATTTGATCTTCTTACTCATCTTTCTGCTCCTTCATCTCGCGGATGTCCCGCGTAATGTCGTTGTACAGCATCATTGTCCCGCCGATGGCCCTGGCCACTCTCTCAGCCAGCGCCCTGTCCCTGGTCTTCGCGGCCTCATGTGCGTAGATCGTCATCCGGATGTAATTGCTCCGCATCATCCGGCTGGCTACATACTCGCCGTCCTTCCGGATGATAATGAACGTGTGCTTCCTCAAATCGTCTTTCATGTTTCGCTCCAGGCTCCGCTGTGGAATGTCTGTTCCCAGCTGATGTTGACGTTGGTCATCGGATAGCTCACGTCCGGCTTGATCTGTACTTCGGTCTGTTCCAGCGTGTTCCACAGCAACCCGATGGCCACCGCCAGCAGAATCAGCACGATGAATATGATTTGCCCTTTTCGCTCTTTTGTGATAATATATTTATGGTTCTTATTCATAAGACACCGCCTTTCGATCCGTCAGCGTTGCAGCGCTGGCGGTTCTTTTTTTCCGCCTCTTGTTCTTTGTGGCTCCAGCTTCCATACAGTATGGCCATCACGATAATGCCCATCATGTCGCCCAGGAAGAATGCTGCGATCAGCCAACCCCATGCGATCATTCAGTACCACATCCCTTCCGGTTCCTTTTCCATTCCTGGTATGCTTCCTCGTTCTCCGGCTTCTTGTAAAACTCCCGACAGCTCATCAGCAGCGCCGCCGCGCTGGCCTTGTATTTCGGTTCCGTCTGTGCTCTTTCTGCGCAGATCCGGATCTCCGTCATCGTCTTCACATCCTTTCAGGTTTCCCTCATGATCTTCTCTGATGATGATCCCGTACAGCATGCAGTACATGCTCCCCGGTGCGTATCGCTTTGCCTTCCGGCATTCCTTGCATGTCATTCATCCACCCCGCAGGTTTCCCGGTGCATTCTGTAGGCCGGATATGCCGTTTCGTTTCCCTCATAGTCCGCTTCCCGTCCCCGCATCTTGCTCCCGTCAATCCTCACGTAGATCTCGCCCTCCGCGTCCGGCACAATGTAATGCGGATCAGCGTCCACCAGGATCTTCCTGTATGCCCTTGCCTCGATCACGCACACCGGCCTTCCGCACTTCCTGCATAGGCTCACTGTACCGTTATCTTTCATGGTTTTCTCCTCCGCCTTCTGGCCGGTTGGTTGTTGTACCCTTTGTTGCTCCACTTCGCCATGATTTCATGGTTCTTCATCATGGCCGGATGCGGCAGTTCCGTCCGCAGGTCGTATATCGCGGTGCTTCCGTCATCGAAGCTCAGCCGGATCTGATCCGGATGGACGCTGTCCTCTGTTCTGTAGGTCAGTGCCGGCTCCGGCAGAGGTTCCGGTCTTTTCATTCCTGACCACCTTCTTCCATGATCTCGTCCATGCTGATCTGGTCGCTCCCGATCAGCAGCTTTCCGCAGGCCGCCCGCTTCAGCATCAGTCCGCGCTGGATGTTTCCCTTCAATGTGTCCTTCTCGCTCATGCCCATCCCGATGCTGTAGCTGATTTCAGGC
>JAGCAV010000540.1 GCA_017652545.1 Lachnospiraceae bacterium | reverse complement strand
TCTCAAACTTCATCCGCAGGATGCTTTTCCGCATTTCCTTCTGATACAGAAATACAGCGCAGGCCCTGTCAAAGGCATGTTCCGCACCGGCACATCTGTCACAGTATTCCGCGCGTTCATCCTCAAGAGGCCTGGAGCAGCGCATACACCGGGCAGCGGCATCGGCTGTCCATGGCAGTGTGTCAAAGCATGACGGACAGATCCGTTTCCGGGGATCTGCCAATATCCCATCACATACCGGGCAGCGGCGCGGGAGCAGCAGCTGAAGCAGGATCTCTTCTGTCCGCTTCAGGGGGTCCGGTTCCGGCAGCCGTGCCGCATACATCCCGTAATCTCTGTTTCGTTTCAAGGCTGTTCGTTACGTTCTCTCTCCCGAACCCGCCAGCCATTTCCTCTCAACTCTTAACTCTCAACTCTCAACACTCCACTCTCCAAACTGCCTTAAGCAGTCTCCTGAGAGATCTGCACCAGTCTGTCCCTGAGGCTGGTATATCGGGCAAGCTGAGATGTATTGTCGATCATCTCGTGGAACACCGCCGGATCCCCGATCAGCACCACACATTTTCTGGCCCTGGTCACCGCCGTATAGATCAGGTTCCGGTTCAGGAGCATCCGGGGTCCTCCCAGCAGCGGAATGATCACCGCGGGATATTCACTTCCCTGGGATTTGTGGACCGTCACTGCCCAGGCATGCTCCACATCCTCAAGAAGAGAGAACGGATACGTCACCCGGCGCCGCTCATCGAATTCCACGCACATGGTCTGGTCCTGCGTATCGATCTCCACAACGGTTCCGATATCCCCGTTATAGATGCCCATGCCGCGCTCGGCGACAAAGCCGTATCTGCCGTGTATCTCCCACTCCAGCTGATAATTGTTCCTGACCTGCATCACCTTGTCGCCGACACGGAAGGTCTTCTCCGCCGTCTGATACTCCGTTTTCATCCGGGACGGCGGGTTCAGGTGCTGCTGCAGCAGGCTGTTGAGGGTCTCCACGCCCAGGCGGCCCTTTCTTGTGGGGGTAAGCACCTGGATCTCCGATGAAGGCGCCTTCACATAGCCGGGCAGTTTATCCGTGATCAGGCGGATCATTTCCGCGACGATCGCGTCCGCGCTGTCCCGGCGCAGGAAGAAGAAATCACGGCTCCTGTTGTCCAGGACCGGATGCTCACCCTGGTTGATCCGATGCGCATTCACGACAATGTCGCTGAGGCTTGCCTGGCGGAAGATCCGTTCCAGCCGCACCACTTTCACCGTTTCTGACTGAATGATATCCCTGAGCACACAGCCGGGTCCGACGGACGGCAGCTGAAAGGCGTCCCCCACCATGATCAGTCTGGTACCGGGCGCAAGGGCTGTCAGAAGCGCATGCATCAGGAAAATGTCGACCATGGACATTTCGTCTACGATCACCACATCATATTCCAGGGGTGAGGATCTGTCCTTTCCGAACACAACGCTGCCGCTTTCGGGGTTTCCTTCCACCTCAAGCAGCCTGTGAATGGTCCTGGCCTCGTATCCGGTCGCCTCGGTCATACGCTTGGCGGCTCTGCCTGTCGGCGCAGCCAGCGCGATGTCCGCTCCTTCTGAAATGAAATAGGCGATCATCGTATTGATTGTTGTCGTCTTTCCCGTTCCGGGACCGCCGGTCAGCACCAGCACGCCGGATCTGGCAGCTTCCATGACCGCCAGACGCTGCATCTCATCCAGCTGCGTATCCGTTGCCTCCTCGATCCGGGCAATCTTCTTCAGGCAGGCAGTTTCATCCAGTTCACTGCTGATGTTCAGGTCGCAGAGCATCCTGGCCGTATTCAGTTCCATATAGTAGAGACTCGAAGCGTAGACTTTTGTCGTTTCGTCCTCTGTCCTCACCACGACCTTATGCTCCACCGCCAGGTCTGTCAGGTACATATCCAGATTTTCAACAGGTGTTTCCAGAAGGCGTTCCGTCCTGTGCTGCAGCAGGTCCTGCGGAAGATACAGATGCCCTTCCCCTGCCGCCTGATTCAGTATGTAATAGATCCCGCTGCGTATCCGGAAATCAGAATCTGCCTGAACACCCGCTTTCCGGGCGATCTCATCCGCGATCTTAAAACCGACGCCTGTAATATCATCCGCCAGCTTATAGGGATTCTCGCGGACGATCGCATACAGTCTTTCTCCATACTGCCGGTAGATCTTCATGGCCAGCGTGTTGGAAATGCCGTACCGGGACAGGAAGATGAATGCCTCCCGAACGTCCCTTTTCTCCTCTACCTGCGCCGCGATCTCCCGCGCCTTTCTTTCACTGATGCCCTTGATCTCCGCCAGCCGTTCCGGTTCCTGTTCGATGATCCGGAACGTATCCTCCTTAAACCGCCGGACGATCCGTCCCGCCAGCGCCTGCCCCACGCCTTTGATGGCGCCTGATCCCAGGTACCTTTCCATGGCCATGGCATCCGTCGGCGCCTTGGTCTCAAAAGCTGTCACGCGGAACTGTTCTCCGTAGGACGGATGGACCGATAAGCTTCCTTCCAGGCCAAGCATCTCTCCCTCATTGATGACGGGAAAGCTGCCGGTACAGGTGACGGCGTTGTCACCCTTTTTTTCTGTACTGATCAGTTCAAAGACCGTGAAGCCGTTCTCTTCATTTCTGTAGATGATATGATCTACATATCCTTCCAGTTTTTCCATGTATCTGATATCGATTCGGGGCACGCTCCGGGATCCGGCGCGCCGCCGTCGGGCTGCCGGGAAACATCCCGTGTCCTTATTCATCCTCCGGGAAAATGTTCTGCCGCTGGCTCATGATCTCGGAATACCGTCCGGTTCCCAGCGCCACTGCCAGGAGCGCGTTCTCCGCCGTGATCGTATTGACGCCTGTCCGGGCTTCGATCAGTTCTTCAAGGCCTCCGAGGAGGGCGCCTCCGCCCACCAGCACGATTCCTCTGTCCACCACATCGCTGGCCAGTTCCGGCGGTGTCTTTTCCAGAACGGTATGAATGGTATCCAGCACCTGGCCCACGGTTTCTTTCAGCGCTTCCCTTGTATCCTCGGAAGAAATCCTGACCGTCTTGGGAAGACCGGTCACCAGGTCTCTGCCGTTGACATCCATCGTCGTCTTTTCGGGACGCTCGAAGGCACAGCCGATGTTGATCTTGATCTCCTCGGCTGCCTGTTCCCCGATCATCAGCCCGAAATGGTTCTTCACATACCGCACGATGGCTTCGTCGAAATCATTTCCGCCCACCTTGACGCTGCCGCTGACCACGATCCCGTTGATGGAAAGGATCGCAACCGAGCAGGTGCCGCCGCCGATGTCGACCAGCATATTCCCGTTTGGCTTTGAGATATCGATTCCGGCCCCGATCGCTGCCGCGATCGGTTCGGGTACCAGGAACACGTCCCGCGCACCGGCCTGATAAGCCGCGTCTTCCACCGCCTTCCGCTCCACCTCTGTGACATTGGAGGGCACGCAGATGCTGACTCTCGGTTTCCTGAAGGAAAGCCGTCCGGTTGCCTTCTGAATAAAATAGCGAAGCATCTGCTCCGTGACCATATAGTCGGAAATCACACCATGCTCCATGGGATGAATGGCCACAATATTGCCCGAAGCACGGCCCAGCATCAGCCTGGCTTCTTCTCCGATCGCCTTGATCTTGTCCGCGTCCCTGTCATAAGCCACAATGGAGGGCTCCTTCAGGACGATTCCCTTTCCTTTTACGTAGACCAGAATACTGGATGTTCCCAGATCGATCCCGATATCACTAGCTGCCATATTTTTTCCCCTTATCCCTTATTGATTAAGCTCCCCCACCGTTATTGTCTGTCCCGCAGAACCATTTTCCGCTTTGCTTTTTATCCGTCATCTCTCTGAGATCTGCAAAATCCCACGATCAGCACAGTGGCGCCTGCAGCCGCCAGAATACCTGATATCACCTGAGAAACCGGAAGTGCTGTCCCCGGTATCAGCAGCCGGTCTGTCCGGATCCCCTCGATCCAGAACCGGCCAAGACCGTATCCGAGCAGATACAGGCAGGCGATCTCCCCGTCAAACCGCTTCCTGCTTTTTCCATGCCGGCCTTCCATTATAATCACCAGCATGATGATAAGCAGTACGAAATTCCATAAGGATTCATAAAGAAAAGTCGGATGCACCTGTACAAACGTTACACCGTCCCTGACGAGCGGATTTGCAAGCATCACATCCGTTACTTCATCGACCGGCAGGATATCCTTTGGCAGCGCCATCGCAAACAGGCTGTCCGTATACCCGCCGAAAACTTCCCGGTTAAAAAAATTCCCCCACCTGCCGATCGCCTGGCCGAGCGTCACAGCCGGCAGCGCCGTATCCAGGAACAGCAGCAGGTTCAGGCGTTTCCGTCTGCAGTAGACGACCGCACACAGAATGCCTGTGATCACACCGCCGTAGATGGCAAGCCCGCCGCCGCGCAGATCCAGGATCCTGGCAGGATGCGCGCCGTAATAATCCCAGGAAAACGCCACATAGTAGATCCTGGCTCCAAGCACCGACAGGATGACTGCCACGATGGCAAAGTTAAAATACGTATCCGGATCCTGGCCGGTCTTTTTCGCCAGATACATGGCCAGGTTAATCCCTGCCAGCATGGCAGCGGCAATGCAGATTCCGTAGAAAGCGATCCACAGCGGGCCGATCTGAACGCCCTGGCCGACATGTGCCAGCGTGATGTGCAGGTTGGGGAAGAGGATACTGTCAGCTCCCAAAGCCTGTCCTTTCTGTTACAAAAATTATACGTTGAACCTGAACAGGATCACGTCCCCGTCCTGCACCACATACTCTTTTCCTTCCACACGGATCTGCCCCTTGTCCCGGGCTGCCGCATAGGAGCCGGCATCCAGCAGATCCTGGTAGTTTACTACCTCAGCCTTGATAAAGCCGCGCTCGAAATCGGTGTGGATCTTGCCTGCCGCCTGCGGGGCTTTCGTACCGATCTTAATGGTCCAGGCACGGGTCTCATCCTCACCGGAAGTCAGGAAGCTCATCAGTCCCAGGGTCCGGTAGCTGGCCTGGATCAGTTTGTCAAGGCCTGACTCCGTGATCCCAAGATCCGCCAGAAATTCCGCTGCTTCATCCTCGTCCAGTTCCGCCATCTCCGCCTCGATCTGGGCACAGATCACGAACACCTCACTGTCATGCTCCGCCGCATAGGCGCGCACGGCTTTCACATATTCATTGCTCTCACCGTCATCCGCCAGGTCATCTTCTCCGACATTGGCAGCGTAAATGACAGGCTTTGCTGTAAGAAGCGAGATCTCCGAAAACCACTTCTCCTCGTCTTCATCCTGCAGTTCAAAAGATGAAGCGTCCTTTCCGCTTTCCAGATGCGCCTTCAGGCGCACCTCCATGGCGTATTCTTTGGGAGAATCCTTGTTGCCGACCCTGGCACTCTTCTTGGTCATTTCCATGCGGCGCTCCAGCACCTCAAGATCGGCAAAGATCAGTTCCAGATCGATGGTCTCTATATCGCGGACAGGATCCACGGATCCGTCCACATGGATCACATTCGCGTCCTCAAAGCAGCGCACCACATGCACGATGGCATCACACTCGCGGATATTTGCCAGGAACTGGTTGCCCAGGCCTTCACCTTTGGAGGCACCTTTCACCAGACCCGCAATGTCCACAAATTCCACCACTGCCGGTGTGACCTTTTTTGAATGATAAAAGTCGCCCAGCAGCCGGATCCGCTCATCCGGCACCGGCACCACGCCCACATTGGGATCAATGGTACAGAACGGGAAATTGGCGGCCTGCGCGCCTGCCTTTGTCAGTGAATTGAAAAGAGTGCTCTTC
>JAGCAV010000539.1 GCA_017652545.1 Lachnospiraceae bacterium | reverse complement strand
TGTTTTTTGCTGTTTGTCACCTTTTATCGTGCAGGCCTTCCGGCCCGCACCCTGTCCCTGCCGTCATCGCCGTTCTCTTTTTTCCGCACCCGTAAAGTCTTCCAGGACAGGAACCAGCAGGAAACAGACGATCCCGGCTGTAAATCCGCCGTTGTACAGGCAGAAGCCTCCGTGCAGCAGCGGGACGCTCATGACCAGGAAAGCATGTAATGCGCCGCCGATCACACCCGCGCCAAACCCGAATCTGCCCGATACCGGTGCGAGGCCGCTGGCAAAGCACAGGCCCACCAGGACCGCCTGGGTCGTAAGGGTCCAGTTCTGGGAAGAGACCATGCCTGAAGCCGTGGCCAGGAGCGGCAGCAGTGAGGCAAGCGCATATCCGACCATAACCGGGAACACGGTCCTTGGCTGTGCTCCCTGGCAGTTGAAGGCAAACATGCACATGATGGCCCCCATCGTGGCGCCGGTAAATCTGGCGCTGCTCACCACAAGAGAACCGTTTACCAGGGCAAAACCGTGAACCACATTGTAGTAGAGCAGAATGAACAGCCCGTAAAGGCCCATATTGACAAGCGTTGTGCTCATGCCGAAAGCATCGGTATAGTCTGTTTTGTACCCGCTGCTTTTCCACAATGCCCGGTAGTTCCTGAAACAGTCATGATCCGTCAGCCAGGCTGCCGCCAGACACAGCAGGAAGATGAGGATGAAAAACAGATTGACGAAAAGGCGCTCACCCTCTCCCAGATCTGTGTTCACAGGCAGTTCAATACCCGGAGACCGGTACAGGATACAGCAGATCAGAAATGCCAGAAACCCGGCTGCAGGTCCGGCACTGTACAGGTCATAGCCCTTGTGAAAGGCCGGTGAATGAGCGCACAGGGCCGGCATGACACATCCGACGACGATACCGAGCAGGATCGCACCGACCAGCCCCCAGAAAGAAAAGCCGCGCGCCTGCAGCCCCGGATAACGAAACATCAGTTCTCCGGCAAAAGGTGCCAGTGCAGTGGAAAACATGGCAAGGTTGGCCACACTGCCGAATGACTTCTTTTTGATCCTGGAATAGATGAACACGCCCAGGAAGAAAGGCCAGATCGTCAGCAGGGTCATGCCGAACGTTGCGAATCCGGTGGTCAGCCAGTAGGCCGCCACTGTAAGTCCTGTGCATTTTGCCCTTGTAAAAAAAAGCAGGCAGCAGCATGCAAGACCTGTCAGGCCCGTGTTCAGGAACGAAGCGCTCAGGCCGCCAAGCTTGAAGTAATCCATGGTGAACTGGGAGGGACTGGTGCTGATCCGAATGAGACCGGAGATCATTTCCCCCCTGTCGCGGGCGATGAATGCGGCAATGATAAAGGCCGCCGAAAACAGAGTCAGGATCAGCAGGATCATGCGGCTGTTCAGATCCTCTTTTGTTTTTTTCATTTCCATACTGGTTGATCACTCCTTCGTCCATACCTGCAGTTAATCAAACGGCACAGACATGTACCTGTGTTCCGCAAAGATCGGACCTGTTATGCCTGTGCCTTTCATCCGGCTTCCGCCTCAAGCAGAAGCCATTCCTTATTTCAGATTTTCTTCATTCTCCGGTCCGCTCTCCTGATCGGCTTCCTCATCCTTCTCATCCCTGAAGAAGGCAGCCGCTTTCTGAGCCATATACCGGCTGTGCTTCTTAAGAAGTCTGACGCCGGAAACGACAACTGTCGCTGTCATGACCAGCACCGCAGCGGCAGCTTTTCTTTCAAGCTTTGTCAGTCTCATTTCACACCTCCTTCTGCCCTGTACCCCGGCTGTCAATCTGCTTTCCGGTTTCTTTCATCCGGTCCGCTCTGCCTGTTATGAACACAGCGTCTGTCAGGCCTCATCCGGTTCATAGAAATTCTTGCCGCCCCTTCCATGGCACTGCTTGAATTTCTTCCCGCTGCCGCAGGGACACGGATCATTGCGTCCGATCTTTTTGGGCTTCACGATCGTATTCATCTTTTTGGCTTCCAGATAAAGATCATGGCGCTTTTCCTCATCAAAGATGCTCTCCCACTGAGGCAGCTCATAAAGCCAGTCAGCTTTGGCATCTACCATGTTCCGGAACAGCCGTTCTTTGTCAAAAGCGAGGCTGACGACGGTATCCTCTTCCATCTCTTCAATGGGATTCGGTTCTTTCAGGCTGTCGTTGATCCCATCCAGGAATCCGACCATGATATCCAGCGGAAGCCCATACTTCTCAGCCAGTTCTTTTACGGTACCTGTGACAGCCTCATCCGGATTCTCAAGGAGTTTTTCATAAACGCCTTTCTCATAGTCAAAATATTCCTTCCAGAAAGCTTCCATTTCCTTCTTGTCGGCTTCCTGCGAATATGCCTTGTCTCTCCAGTCCTGTAATAATGCCATAGTTCTTTCCATCCTTTTCTAATTACTGGTCATGCCCCGGCACAACCGTATTGCCGTATTTTACCGCGCCCCGGCTGTTTACGCAACCACCATTCACAATCAACACTTCAGACTTCCTTAAAGCTGCACCGCATTCGGCGCGCTGCTGAAGCTGAGGATCCTGCTGCCAAGGCTTTCCATCAGAGTAATCTTTGCGGGTGTATTGTATTTGCCCTCCGGGTCATTCATCAGCCAGTCCGGTGCGTCAAAAAAGGCTGCTTCCGGAGCCGTCTTCTTATAAAAGCCGGGATTCAGCCCGCCGTTTCCGTGATGCCCCATCTGTACATAATCTGACGGCAGCACCTGCTTATACTGACGGTAGATGAAGGCGCTCATGCTCTTACCGACATCCCCGCAGAAAAGCATCGTCCTTTCAGGACCTTTTACTCTGAACATCATGGAACCGTCATTCAGATAATCTTTGGAAAGCGTCCGGACCTCATCGTCAAACGCGTTCAGGACCTGAAAAGGCAGGGAGCAGATTGTCAGCTCATCCCCCCGGTGCACATAATGCAGTACGGGAATATCCAGTGCAAGGAAATCACTCAGACAGTCTGTGCTGTCCCAGGGTGCAGCCTCAAGGCACTCCGAAGGGGAAGCCATCTCCACTGTGTAGACAGCTCTGATCTGAAGCGTTCCCGGATCCGGCCAGATGGCATTGAAAGCGCCGCAGTGATCCTCATGCTGGTGCGTGAGGATCCAGGCGTCCACGATCCCGCCCAGGTTTTCGATCACACCGCGGACGTACTGAGCATCCTCCGTCCAGCCGCCGTCAACCACGATCAGCCCTTTTTCCGGGTGATGAATGGTATAGAACATGGAATTGACATCCCTCGGCCCGTATTGCGTCACGGTCCAGGCATCCGTGGCAGATGCCTCCGAAGTCCGGCCGGTTTCCCGCGCCTCCGCGGTTTCTTCTTCAGTCTCCTCTTCCGGTATTTCCCCGTCCTCCATGGCTTCTTTGCGCTCCGCCATACCGTACCATCTTGAGTTGAAGTAGATCACATATCCGCCCATGTCGGATGTGATCTCTCCCAGACACTCAAACTTCGCGTTCTCCATCGCCTGCCGGTCGTCGGCAGCCTTCCGGATCACCGCGTACCTGTAATGGTTGTGTCTGAGTTTTTTGATCAGAACGGCATAATCCGGATTTTCCTCATTGATCAGCCGGTACATATCACGCTGGATACTCTCGTTCTTCAGTGTCCCCCTGCCGTAATTCTGACGAATGGACGCGTCATAGAGCCGCGCGTATACCGCAATCTCCTCAGGCGCGATGATCCGCTTGGAACGGATATCATGCAAAGCCGCATGCTCGTTGATGATATCGATCACGTCAACGACCCGCTGCGGCAGCTTGTAGTCATTGGTCCTTTCTGTGAAAAAGGCGCTCCCGGTCACCAGATTCCCGTTCAGAGCGATCAGAGCGGCAAAACAAACCACCGTCAGTGCCCGCCTGATCAGCGAACCGGTCCGGCCGCCTGTACGCGCACCGATCTCATCCGTTATCTCTGTCAGGGCATAGGGAATGACCGCCGCCAGGGGCAGCATCCAGAAGACACGCCAGTAGACATCTTCCCCGATTGCCCGGATGATCACCCAGGCGCTTAAGGGACACACTGTCACAATCGCGATGATGACGGCAGGGATCAGCAGCCGCCTGTCATCGTTTCCCCGTTTTTTTCTGCCCCTTCCTGCCAGGAGCCAGACCAGGGCAAGGACAAAGAGCATGCCGAGACCGCCATGGGAGAAGAAGGCCTGATAGTAGTATTTGATCACGCGAAGTGTTCCCACGATCTCACCCCCTCTTCATCAGATAGATGAAACTGCAGGCCAGAGCCGGCAGGCACGCGACTGCGCTGTTGAAGAGGTACCAGGCCCGTTTTGTCCGCAGGAAATGATACAGTGCAAAACATCCCGTGACGATCACCGAAAAAATCGTCCCTATGGTCGTAAAACAGGTCAGTGCGGCAACTGTAACCGTCAGAAGTGACCAGTTTCTTCCCCACTTTTCCCGTTCCATGGCAAGCAGGCACACATAGGTCAGCGCCGGCAGCCCGACGCCGCACAGCACGGCTTTCCCCTGCCAGCTTCGGATCATCACGAATACCTGGGCATTGTAGATCGAATATCCGGCAAAGGTATGCATCAGGACCACAAAAAACATAAAGCGCCAGATATGACCGGGCCTTTCGGGATACAGCCATCCGGCAAGCAGGAAGTAGACCAGATAGCACCACAGGAGCACTATGGCCGGAAGGACCATATGGGCAAGCTTCACGGCCTGGATACCGGAAACCTTCGAAAGCATGGCAATAAAGAGCGGCCATGAAGCCAGCATGTATCTGGCCTCCGGATCCGATTTCAGGTTCTTCCCGGTATATGGATTTCTTGTGTACAGACTGTCATATTCAACAGCGGTGACGGCAGTCCCGAGATAGTACGCGTCATCCTCATCGATATGCTGTTTATCCGTCACAAAAAACATCTGGAACAGAATACAGACCAGCACGACCGCCATCAGCGGCGCAAAGCGCCTGACTCTTTGATCCCGGTCACCGGACCCTGAAAGGAACCTTTTTCTCCTGAACAGGAATGAAAGCACACCGGCCAGGCACAAAACGGCGCCGGTGCCAAGAAAGACCAGGCACAGCATCTTCAGGCTGGTGTGCAGATATCCCATAGGCAGCGCCATGACCTGGAAAACGCCCAGCAGCGTCAGCAGTCCCGTCAGGTAGGCATACGCACAGGAGCCACCCCCTCTCCGGCCGGGTGCTGCAAAAAGCAGTCCGGTCAGGAGGGGCATGACTCCCAAAATACACACAAGTGTCAGTACCAGTCTCATCTGTAAATAATATCCTCTCTGCCCGGTCCGTTGGAGACCATGGTGATGGGGAAGCCGATCTTCTTCTCAACAAATGTGATATAGTTCCTGCAGTTCTCGGGAAGCTCATCAAAGCTCCTGATCCCGCGGATGTCACATTTCCATCCCGGAAGCTTTTCCCATACAGGCTTTGCCCTGGACAGCTGCGGCGTCGTCGGAAATTCCTCCGTGATCTTTCCGTCGATCTCGTAGGCGACACAGACCGGGATCTCATCCAGATATCCCAGCACATCCAGCACTGTAAATGCCACATCGGTGGTTCCCTGCATGCGGCAGCCGTACCGGGAAGCGACGCAGTCAAACCAGCCGACCCGCCTGGGTCTGCCGGTGGTGGCGCCGTACTCGCCTCCGTCACCGCCCCTGTCACGAAGTTCACTGGCCTCATCGCCGAAGATCTCACTGACGAACTCTCCGCCGCCGACCGCGCTGGAATAAGCCTTGCACACGGTTATGACCTTATTGATCTCATAGGGCGGAATCCCGGCTCCCACAGCGCCGTAGCCTGCCAGCGTCGAAGAGGAAGTCACCATCGGATAGATTCCATGGTCCGGATCCTTGAGCGTGCCCAGCTGGCCTTCCAGCAGGATCGTTTTGCCCTCTTTAATGGCATTCTGCAGGAAGCTTGCCGTATCTCCGACGTAAGGCGCGATCATATTGCGGTAGCCGTGGAGTTCATCAAGGAGATCTTCTTCCCTGATCGGTTCCTTATGGTACAGATGGACCAGGGTGATGTTCTTGATCTCACAGACTCTTCTGACCTTTTCTTCCAGCAGGGCTTCATCAAACAGCTCGCTGACCTGGAATCCGATCTTGGCAAATTTGTCGGAATAGAAAGGCGCAATGCCGGACTTTGTGGAGCCGAAGCTCTTGCCGCCCAGGCGCTCCTCTTCACACTGGTCAAAAAGAATATGATAGCTCATCACGATCTGCGCGCGGTCCGAGACCATCATATGCGGCGCGGGTACGCCCCTCGCAATGATCTCATTGATCTCTTTCATCAGGATCGGTATATTCAAAGCCACACCGTTGCCGATCACGTTGGTGATGTTCTGATGAAACGCACCGGACGGCAGGGTATGGAGTGCAAATTTGCCGTAGCTGTTCACGATCGTATGCCCTGCGTTGGCACCGCCCTGAAACCGGACGACCACGTCCGCGTGCTCAGCCAGCATATCCGTTATCTTTCCTTTACCCTCATCGCCCCAGTTTGCGCCTACAACTGCCTGTACCATAGTCTATCCTTTCTTTTTCTGAGTCAGAATGCATTCTAAAGTGTGGAGTGTGGAGAGTTAAGAGTGAAGTTGCAAGTGGGCTTCACTCCACTCTCCACTCTTAACACTCAACTCTTATCTATCTTCACTCTCCAATCTCAACACTTCACACTTTTTATACGTTAATCTCCGCTTTCATCCCGAGCAGTTCCCTGTTCCGTTCCAGAACCGGTTCGACCTGCTCACTGATAAAGCGGGTGACCTGTGCTGGTGCGCATCCTACATAGCCGGCAGGATCCATCGTCTTCTGAAGGTCTTCCAATGACATGCCGAAAGACGGATCCGCCGCGATCCTCGCCAGAAGATCATTGTCACGGCCTTCCTCCTTGACTGCCGCGCCTGCTTCCATGGACAGCCGGCGGATCTTTTCGTGAAGGACCTGCCTGTCACCGCCCCTTTTGACCGCGTCCATCATTATATTCTCTGTTGCCATAAATGGCAATTCGGAAAGCAGTCTCTTTTCAATCATCTTCGGGTAGACCTTCAGGCCGTCCGTAACGTTCAGGCAAAGATCCAGGATCCCGTCAACCGCCAGGAACCCTTCTGCGATGGAGAGCCGCCGGTTGGCGGAATCATCCAGTGTGCGCTCAAACCACTGAACAGCAGCCGTTACTGCCGGATTGAGGGTGTCGATCATGACATAGCGCGCAAGCGAATCGATCCGCTCCGACCGCATGGGGTTACGCTTGTAAGCCATCGCGGAGGATCCGATCTGATTTTTCTCAAAAGGCTCCTCCACCTCCTTCAGGTGCTGCAGAAGCCTGATATCCCCGGCCATCTTGTGCGCGGACACCGCGATCTGTCCCAGCACGTTCATCACACGCAGATCGACCTTTCGGGAATAGGTCTGCCCTGAGACAGCCTGGCATTTTTCAAACCCCATTTTTTCCGCGATCATCGGGTCCAGGGCATTCACCTTGTCCATGTCTCCGTCAAACAGTTCCAGAAAGCTTGCCTGGGTTCCTGTGGTACCCTTGCATCCGAGCAGTTTCAGTGACCCCGAAACATACTCCAGATCCTCCAGATCCATCAGGAAATCCTGCGTCCACAGCGTGGCACGCTTCCCGACAGTCGTCGGCTGGGCCGGCTGGAAATGCGTAAACGCCAGCGTAGGCAGTGACCTGTATTCATCAGCGAAACGGGCCAGCTGTGCGATCACGTTGACCAGCTTCTTTTTCACGATCTTCAGCCCTTCAGCCATCTGAATGATGTCCGTATTATCTCCCACATAACAGGATGTGGCGCCGAGATGGATGATCGGCTTCGCGTTGGGACACTGAAGGCCGTAGGCATACACATGTGCCATGACATCATGTCTGACCAGGCGTTCACGCTCAGCCGCCTCCTCATAATTGATATCATCCGCATGTGCTTTCAGTTCATCGATCTGCTCCTGCGTGATCTGCAGGCCCAGTTCCTTTTCCGTCTCAGCCAGCGCGATCCACAGTTTCCTCCACGTTCTGAACTTCATGTCGGGAGAAAACACATACTGCATTTCCCGGCTCGCATAGCGCTGGGAAAGCGGGCTTTCATATCTGTCATGTCCAGTCATCTTATCAACTCCACTTTCAGCTCTTCAAACTCAGTAACTCAACTCTCCACTCTCAACACTCCAAACTATATTTACTCTTTGGCGTTTCTGTTGGAATAACGCCTGTACGTGTTTTTCAGTTCCTTCAGACGTTGGTCCATCTCCTCCCTGGAGTGTGCTCCCTGCCGTCCGTCCGCTACCATCCTTCGCCCTGCCTGTCTCGCGATCCTCACATTCTGCGCGCGTATCGTGTCAACTGCCGTTTCATCCGCACCCAGTTCCCGGATCCGCCGCTCACAGGTCTTTTCAGGCAGGAAAAACGGCAGCACACTGACAAACCTGCGCAGGGCTTCCTTGCTGTGCGCGATCCGCCAGGCGCGTTCGAATGCGTCCGCCGCCTCTTCAAAATGGAACATTCTGGCATATGCGCATCCAAGGTTTTCCAGGACCTGCGCATAGAACTGCGCGCCCGCGCTGCCGGGTCTCTGCCGGTTCAGGATCTGGAGATATTCATTGACGGCATTCCCGTACATTCCGCTTCTGGCCAGATAATCACCCATCATTTTTTCCTTGGCATCCTCCGGCTG
>JAGCAV010000056.1 GCA_017652545.1 Lachnospiraceae bacterium | reverse complement strand
GGTATATCTGACATCCCGGGCGGTGCCGATCACCATCTGAAGGCCTATGTGATGCATGGGTATGTTTTTGTCGTACAGCTGAAGCTTCTTCACCGGGTCAAAGATCACACAATCGTCCCGGATACGCACGATATAGTCATCGCCTTTTTTCAGAATGCGCATGTCAATGTTGTTCTGTTTTCCCGGACGGAAGCCGTACTGGATCGTGTGGGTGGCCATCTCCTCCACAGCCAGGGAGATCAGGTACTTCCGGCGTTCGTCGCAGCCATGGTCCGTACAGAAGTCAATGGCGGCATGGTACAGTGTGATCACCTGTTCATGGCTGGTGATCGTGCAGTCGATGCGGTCTGCCTTGGGAACGTCGAAATCCTCCGGCAGCGCCATGTACCACTTCCAGAAGTTCGTCGGCTTCAGCTGCAGTTTCCTGTTCTGTGCGACGATGACCAGAGCCGTCAGCACCAGCTGAAGCGCCTGGGAGACCGGGAAGGAGATCCATACCGCCTGTATGCCGGTCAGGGGCAGGAGAACCAGGGTCGACAGTACGATCAGCCCGCCCTCAGAACAGAATTTGAGCAGAAGGGAAAGACTGCGCTTTCCGCGTCCCTCAGAATATGTGTCGAATATATTGTTCAATGCGAAAAGCGGCATGCCGATCGCGTAACAGCGGGCAGCGTCTGCAGCGTATCGCAGCGTCTCCCCAGACGCGTCACTGATGAAAACGGACGCGAACTGAGGCGATAAGAGAAAGAGCAGAATGGCGACACCCGTCACAACGAGTCCGACCGACCGGAAGGAGGTCTTCAGCAGCCGTCTGAGCGTCGGACGGTTCTGCTCAGCCATCAGGATGCCGGTCAGCATAAGCAGTGTATCCGACAGACTGAAGACAAGGCAGCTTAACAGGGTATTGGCCTGACGCTGGACGGAATAGGCGGCTATGCAGCCCGCCGCGCCCGCCGCGCCGGCTGCCATGAGCTGGTTCAGAATGACAGAACGCACCGCATTGGATACATGGCCTGCACCCATCGGCATCCCGTCAGCGAGCACCGACAAGAATTCCTTCCGGCGGATGGCGCTGAAGGAGAAACGCATCAGGCGTTCCTTCCTGCGGAAATGCGGCAGCAGCACCAGCAGGGCGGCATAGTAGCTGATGCTGGTGACAAGGCCGATCTCAAAGATATCGCCGGAGATCACGTAGGCAACAAAACAGTTCAGCACGATATTGACGATCGTCTGTACAAACGATGAGAGCAGCGCCAGCCTGCCGTCATTGTCGATCGTTATGAATGCGGTCATCACCCACACGGCATTCATGGCAGGCAGGCCGATGGTGATGGCTGTCAGGTAGGACCGCGCTTTGCCCAGCAGATGTGCCGCGCCTCCCGAGGCACCCAGCATCTGGCAGATGGGTGTGGCCAGAACGAGCACCAGGATCATGAGCAGCACGGACAGGCCTATCCCCATCAGCATGGAGAGCGTGAATATCCCCCTTGCTCCGTCCACATCATCTTTGCCGATCATCATGGTCAACCGGTAGCGTGCGCCTGAGGAGATGACCGCGCCGAACAGCGAGAACACGGTGAACATCGGGGTGACGAGACTGAATGCCGCCATGGAATCCACACCCAGGCACCGGCCGATGATAACGGCATCGATCAGCGCGCCGAAGGCGACCGTCAGGCCTATAATGATATATGAAACGACATTGGAGAAATAGGTTTTACGGATGATGTGATAGCGTTCACCGTTGTCAGGCAGCGTATGCACTGAAATTCCTCCTGCTACTCAACCTTGATCATATCCACGAGACCTGTCATTTCGAAGATCTCCATGATGACCCCGTTCACATGAATCAGCTTCATTTCCGCATCCGTCTCTCCCAGAGTCCGGTTCAGTGTAAGAAGCACCCGCAATCCGGCGGATGAAATGTAGTTCAGTTCTTCAAAATCAACAATGACGCTGCGAACGCCCGACAGGCGCTGACTGATTTCCTCCTCGAAGACCGGCGCGGTCATGCTGTCCAGCTGACCGACAGGCTTCACAGTCAGTGTCGTGCCGTTCAGTTCATAAGTCGTATTCAACATTGCTGAAAACCCCTTTCTTGCTATTGTCGGGAATAAGTGCCGCTTTATATATTCTTCCGGATCGTCAGGATGATCCGCCGCTGAAAGTCACTGTAACGCAATCAATTTACCATACACGGGCTGCCTTTTTCAATATGGGGTCAGACCCCATTAAGAAAGTATTAACTTTCGAAACAATTGTTTATCATAATTTTGGTGTGCCCGGCATGCCGTTCTATATTATACTCTATTATAATGAGGTTCATGCAGAACAGCAGCAAAGATGCCATGATCCGCCGTAAGAAGCGGAAGAATCGGAAAGAAACAGAAATAAAAAAGCACGGTTGTATGGTGAGCAGTATGAATAACAAACCGATGCCGAAGAACATAGACAGGGAAGGGAATGTGCTTTATCTGGACCGGGAACGGCTGGACAGGAAGGAAGTCGGATTCCCGCCGTATAAGAACAGCCCGAACGGCCTGGGAATAAAGAACTGGCTCCTGAAGCATGTCCTTTACATGAGTGAAAAGAGATGGCCTCTGGCCCTGAAGATCTACCGCCTGTTTGTCAGATATTCCGGATGGATGAAAAAGGGCGGCCTGAAGGCCGGGCTGTATAAAAGGGCCATAAAGCTTTCCCCCGATATGGTGCGCCCGTCCGGGACCATCGTCATGCCGCTGAATATTGACATCTCGGATCAGGGGGAGAAGACGGTCATCCCGCTGGACATGATCAAGGAGTCCTTAAAATCCGTTGACTACATTGCGGGCATGACAAGGTGCCTTTGCCGTGACGCCAATGACTGCGCGGATTTCCCGCACGACCTTGGCTGTCTTTTCCTCGGAGAATCCGCCAAAATCGTCGTGGAGCACCAGCTAGGAAGGCGGTTTACCTATGAGGAAGCCTGCGCAAGAGTGGATGAGTCGGCCAGGGTTGGCCTGATGGGGCAGGCGGTCTGGATCGAAGTGGAGCAGCTGCTCTGGGGCGTTCCGAATGACCTGATGGATCATTTCATGGAGATCTGTTTCTGCTGTCCCTGCTGCTGTATTACCATGCGACTGGCGCGGAACGCGACGGAGAGAGAGCGGCACCGCTTCCATCCGTCCGGCTGGACGGCGGTTCCCGACCTGACAAAATGCGTGGGGTGCGGGACCTGTATCAAAGGTGAGAACGGCTGCCCTGTCGAGGCGCTTTCCTTCGGGGAAGACGGGACGATCCGGATCGACCAGGAGAAATGTGTGGGATGCGGCATATGCAGTTCGCGCTGCCCGCATGACGTGATCCGCATCAAGCAGACCATGCCCATGCGCAGGGACATTCAGGAGTATTTCCTGAAGGATTACAACCTGGACCTCAAGCTGGGCAGACCCTCCGGGGAATCTGTCCCCGTGGATTCGGCCGGGAAAGAGGAAGGATGAGGGCATGACGAGCGAAAACCTGACGGAGGAACAGTGGGAGCGCAGGCTGAATATCCGGACAGAAGGAGGCAGCAACCATACCGCTGACGGGGAAAACTATCCGTATGAGCCGACACCTTACCGTGTACTGCTCCGGCTCGCGCAGAGCGGGTATCTTTCCGGGACCAGCAAGCTGATCGACTATGGCTGCGGAAAGGGAAGGGCCGCCATCTTTCTGGCGCATCTGACCAGGTGCCGGGTGACCGGCATTGACTATAATGAAGATCTGATCAGGCTCGCGGAGGAGAATCTGGCAAGGAGCAGGGGAAAAGGAGTCACCTTCCTGCACATGGCCGCCGAGCAGTATGAACTGACCGATGAGGACAGCTTTTTCTTTTTCAATCCCTTTTCAGGGGAAGTGCTGAAGCGGGTGATCGACCAGATCCTCTGGTCATGGTATGAAAACCCCAGACGGATGCAGCTGTTTTTCTACTATCCGAAAGATGAGGATATCGGTCTGCTGATGGGCACACAGGAGCTGATGTTTTCGGATGAGATCGACTGCAGCGACCTGTTCGAGGGTGATCAGAAGCGGGAGCGGATCCTGATCTTCGAGACACCGGAGGAAATGTATGGCGAAGAAACGCCATAGGAAAGAGAAATGCAATGGCGGAAGATACATGGATCATGAACGGACTGGAGTGGGATGACCCGCTCAGGATCCGAACCTGGCAGGAACTGGTCAGCTGGGTGAATGAGGTAGGATTTCTGCCCCTGTTTGCGAACGGGGTTCCCGGCTTTTCGGCGGAGGAGCATGTGCACACCTGGTCCTGGTGGACAGGCGACCCGGCGGAGGACCCGTGGGAGTGGCGCGAGATCATCGCCCGGAGCCACCAGCTGGCATATGGCAAGTTCTTTGACAGGAAGGCCGGGTTCATCAGCCTTGAATGGCTGCCGTATTTTGTGAATGCGCGCCGTGACGGCTATGATTTTGACGCCCGGTGGGAGGACGGACTAGCCGGCCGCAGGGAAAAGAGCATCATGGACCTTGTTACGGGAAGGGATGACGACGGAGACGTCACATTTCCGGATATCCGGATCCTCTCGACAGACCTGAAAAAGCAGGCCGGTTTTGGCAGGGAAGGCGCAAAAAATTACCCCGGCATCGTCACCGGGCTGCAGATGCAGACCTATCTTGTTATTACGGACTTCGTCCGCCGCAGGAACAAAAAGGGAGCCGAGTATGGGATGGCGGTCTCCGTCCTCCAGCCGCCGGAGACAGTCTGGGGATACAGGGAAGTGACAGGGGCTTATGATGAAAAGCCGGCCGTATCCTGGGAACGGATCGCAGGCAGGGTCAGGGCGTTATACCCGGCCGCGGATGAGAAGGAGATCGTGAAACTGATCGGGAAAAAGCCGGGATAAAGAACCCTGGAAAAAACAGGATAAAGGAGGATCGCGACATGAAGAAGATCTGGACTGCCATAATCATGCTGACGCTGTTCCTGGTTGCAGGCATGCACACCTGGGCCGGCACTTTTGATGACTACTGGGATTTTGAGGAGGGTCACGGGATATACGCCTACGCTTTCCCGCGGATCAGGATCTCCATGGATGAGACCTGGTACAAAAAGACAAGGGTCGTTCTGGGGGAGGATGGCGCAACAGCTTCTTTCTACCACAAAGACAGCTATACTGCGTATGAGGAGGAGGGCCTGACAGGAGGACTGCTTTTTACCCTTGGCGCTTCCGTGAATACGGATTTTGAGGATCTTCCGGGCTTTGTCTATCTCGGCTTTGATGAAGAGGAAGCCATGAACTATTATGCCGTGCTCCCGACGGATTACCAGGCATATGCGGATGATGAGAAGATACGCGCAGAGTACGATGAACTGTGGAGCGGGGTGGAAGATGTACTGGACACCGCCCTGATCAGGGGCAGTGAAAAATACAAAGAGCGCGATAAGACACCCCGGGACTTCCATGACAGTCCTCAGGAGATCATTTCGTCAGCAGGGTATGACTATTCGATCAATGAGGATAAAAAGACCATCACCATTGTCAGGTACACAGGAGATGAAGAAGCGGTCGGGATCCCGTCTGAGATCGATGACTATCAGGTTACGGAGATCGGAGCCGAGGCGTTCCGGTACCGGAAACTGAAAAGCGTCTCTTTTCCTGAGACTGTCAGGAAAATAGGATTGCAGGCTTTTGAATACTGCACGATCTCCGATGATCTTCTGCTTCCGGAAAATGCCGGCATTATGGACAATGCCTTCAGCTATGCCACGCTCCCCGCTGCGGTGACGATCCCGGCAGGGACCACGGTTGAGAAATGCGCTTTCAGCTACTGTCAGGCCCTGGAGAACGTGTTCATCGAACCCGGGGTGGTGGTCAGAGGCCGGGGATTTGGCTATTGCGATGATCTGGCGCTGGTCATCTGCGCAGACGGGAGCCGGCTGGAAAAAAACGCCTTTGAATATTGCAGGGGTCTGGAGAAAGTCATTCTCTGCGGCAGCGTGGAAGCGCCGGAAAATGCCTTCTATGACTGCTCAGAACCTGAGATGACAGCTGCAAAGGAAAGCGAATTCGATACCCTGAAAGCGTCGGCAGCGGAGCATATTCCTCAAAAAGGCGAATACCTGTATCAGGCCCTTGGCGATGAGAACCTGGAAAAGATAAAAGAAGAGCCGCCGGCAGAGCTTTCATTCCATGTTGACCAGGGTGGATATGGGCGGACAGCAACGTTCACGGAGGGAGAAGCCCTCGACAGAGCAGTAGAACTGCTGTGCGGGATCCGGATCGGTGAAGAGTCCGGCGAGTGGGTCACGGACAACTATAACGGGATCTACCTGACGTGGAAAGACGGATCGTATACGGGCATCAGCCTGAACCTGAGAAATCTGGAACATTCCGTACATTCAACGCTTCATACCTATGAGCTTGAGAACCTGGATGAGTTCTGGTCCTATGCGGCAGACTACCTGACGGAAGATGAATGATTCAGATGATTCATAATGATAGGGTAAATATCTGGACATCAGAGCTAAAAGGCATTTCGCTGGAAAAAGCAATGCAGGTTTATTATAACAGTAAATTGGCAGATAAGATTCATCGTGGAGAGTACGGTGTTCAGTATCTGGATTATAAAGTATTAGCGCAGATTCTGTTAGAAACAGAGTTAAAAAAGTAAAAACAGCGCCTCCCGCCATCAAAGCGGGAGGCGCAAACTGATTGGTTTCAAAAGAGTTTACCCGATAAATGCTGCATTTACATATCCGGAAATACCGAACTTCGGGGCAAATACCCATACATAGGTGGCTGCGCCGCCGCCGAAGCCAGTGCCCTGCACGTAGCTGCCGGTGATCTGAACCTTATCGCCGTTCTTCAGGCCGATGTGGTTGATCTCGTTCTCATACTTTGCTGCCGGGGCTGTGCGGATCGCCAGGTAGCCGCTCTGAATGCCGCGTACCGTTCTCCAACCGTTGTCATAGCCATAGCCGCCTGCTACATTCTCAAGTTCCTGCTCATTAATTTTGTTCATATCTGTCATTGTTTTATTCTCCTTATCTTTTATAATTTAAATTGATTAACCGCTCTGTGCGGTGCTGTCTTTGTTTTGACAACGACAGTGTAGCAAACCGATTGTCATAATAGTGTCACATAAGGAAATACGAATGGAAAAAAAGATCATCGTCTGCCCGGCAGGCACACGGCTGCAGGATTATCTGCTGAGCCTGGATATACATATCAGAACAGCCTGTGCCGGCCGTGGCAACTGCGGAAAATGCAGAGTCAGGATCATTGAAGGAAACGCCGCGATCAACACAATGGACAGGGTATGGTTTACGGAAGAACAGCTGGCGGAAGGCTATCGCCTGGGCTGCCAGGTATTTGCGGCGGAGCCGCTGACCGTAGATTTGCTTTGCCCCTGATGTTCTTGTATTAAAGAGGAAACCGCCATGAGAACAGACAATATAAACATGCTGGACGACACACTGAGAATACTCGACCGGGGCTTCTACACCTTCGGGGGAAAGCGGGTCCCGCTGAAACTTTCGCCTGCTCAGATGCGTGAGATCCATGTGTATCTTCCGGAAGAAGTGCAGAAGATCAGCAGGAACACGGATTTCGAGCATATCCATGTGCTTGGCCGCATGGGTGTCGGCTGCGAAAACACAGATTCCTATACGCTGGCCAGAAAGCGGACAGAGGATCTGCCGTATCTTTCATCGGACCCTTCCGGACCGGTGCTGGTTCTGAACCTGGCCAATCCGGTAAACCCGGGCGGCGGGGTGCGCAGCGGCGCGAAGGCGCAGGAGGAAGATCTTTGCAGAAAGAGCTCCCTGCTTCTTTCTCTGGAAAGCCCGGAGGCGCAGCCGTATTATCAGTACAACCGGTCCCTTGGCTCATATATGGGTTCAGACGCCGTCATGATCACGCCGCAGGTGGAGATCATCAAGGATGAAAAGGGAGATCTTCTTCCGGAGAGTGTTGTGGCTGCGGTCATGACCTGCGCGGCTCCGATGATCAAGAGAGGCCTGGAAGGCATGACGGACCGGCAGTATCAGGATCTGGTCTATAACAGGATTACCGGCATGCTGAAGGTGGCGGCGCACCTGGGATATGAGGTGCTGGTACTCGGCGCCTTCGGATGCGGCGCGTTCGGCAATGACGCGAAGGTCGTGTCGGACCTGTTCTATAAGGCCCTGAAAGAATTTGATTACGACGGAATGATGGCAAAGGATTTCTTCCGCCGGATCGATTTTGCCGTTATGGATCACACACCGGACCAGTATAACTTCAGGGAGTTCTCCCGGAACTTCACAAATTTCTACAGAGACGAGGATGCCGAGGAAACGAGGAAAGCGCTGGAGAAGATGAAGGAGACCGAGGAGAAACTGGATCAGATCCGCGGAAGCATGATCGGAGGAGCGATCGGCGACGCGCTTGGATATGCGGTTGAGTTTAAATCGGAAGAAGAGATCTTTGAGACGTATGGCCCTGACGGCATTACGGAATATGAGCTTTCCGACGGGAAGGCCCTGATCTCGGACGACACGCAGATGGCGCTCTTTACCGCAAACGGCATCCTGGTCGGTGAGACGAGGCTGTGCATGAGAGGGATCGGAGGCGTCCCGCACATGTATGTTCCCGATGCCTACCGGGACTGGCTGAAAACACAGGACTCCGATTTTGGGACCGTTAACAGGCATGAGCGGTTTACAAAAGA
Organism: Lachnospiraceae bacterium; assembly: GCA_017652545.1. The sequence continues at coordinate 1,580 of JAGCAV010000056.1, read as the reverse complement.
GGGCGGCTGCTCCTGGCTTCTGGATGTGCCGGAGCTGTACGCGCGGAGGGCGCCGGGGACTACCTGCCTTGAAGCGCTGAGACAGCGCGCACAGACGGACGGGGATCCCGACGATTTTGTCCGCGAGCCGATCAATGAGAGCAAGGGCTGCGGCGGTGTTATGCGCATCGCGCCGCTTGCCCTCAAGTACAGGTATTTTTACCGTCAGGAAGACCTGGATCTGGAAGCGGCGCAGCTTGCCGCGATCACCCACGGCCATTCCCTGGGATATATGCCGGCTGCTGTTGTGTGCCATATCATCAGCAGTATCCTGTCATCCTATCCGGAAATGAGCCTGAAGGAGATCGTGCTGGATGCAAGGGACGCGGCTGAAGATCTCTTTTCCACAGATCCGAACCTGCCGGCCCTGACGGATATCATCAACCGGGCTGTCCTTCTTTCTGAGAATGACGCGGAAGACCTGGAGAATATCCATGCGCTTGGTGAGGGATGGGTCGCGGAAGAGACCATGGCGATCGCCATATACTGCGCTTTGAAATATCAGGACGATTTTTCCAGGGCTGTCATTGCATCGGTCAATCACGGGGGAGACAGCGATTCCACAGGGGCCGTGACAGGGAATATCCTCGGCGCGATGATCGGATATAACGCGATCGAAGAAAAGTGGAAAAAGGACCTGGAGCTTCATGATGTGATCCTGGAGATGGCAGATGACCTGTGCCACGGCTGCCTGATGAATGATTACAGCCATTACGAGGACCCCGCATGGGTCTCCAAATATATGCATATGCATAAGTATACCGGCCCGGATGCCAGGACGGCGGATGAAACCGGTTCCACTGCGTATTCGACACAGATCCGCATGATCAGGGCCGACATCACGAAACTGACGGATGTGGATGCCATCGTCAACGCGGCGAACCGGAGCCTCCTGGGCGGAGGCGGTGTGGACGGGGCGATCCACAGGGCCGCCGGACGGGGGCTGCTGGAAGAGTGCCGCACGCTTCACGGCTGTGAGACCGGAGAGGCAAAGATCACGGGTGCCTACAGGCTTCCGTGCAAATATGTGATCCATACCGTAGGCCCGATCTGGAGCGGGGGCAGGCGGAACGAGGCGGAGCTTCTGGCGAACTGCTACTGGAATTCGCTCCAGCTGGCTGTGAAACACGGGATCAGGCGCATTGCCTTCCCGTCCATCTCAACCGGCGTTTACAGCTATCCTAAGGAACAGGCGGCAGAGATTGCCGTGTATACCGTCAATGAATTCCTGGAAGAAAATCCGGGAGCACTGGACCTGGTGGAGTGGGCACTGTTTGACGATGATACCCTGCGGGTCTATACCGACGCGCTGGATCAGCTGAATGTGAGCAGGATCGCCAGAGGCCCCGAACTGGACCTGATCAACCGGATGTTAAGCGACGGGCTGGTGTGACCGGGACCGGATCCGACCGTCCAGTCGTGAGGATCAGGAAAAAAACCACAGCGCAGGACAAAAAGCGGCGCCTCCCGCCATTAAAAGCGGGAGGCGCCAGCTTATGTATTCAAAGGAGTTTACCCTATAAAGGCCGCATTTACATATC
>JAGCAV010000538.1 GCA_017652545.1 Lachnospiraceae bacterium | reverse complement strand
AGTCTGCTGTCATAGCTGATCGCCACGGTCTGGGTCCCGCCCTGGGTCTTCACCCAGTCAGCCACACCCTGGGTCGCCTGCCTGACCACCCAGATGTTCATCCGGTTGGTACCTGCGCCAAGCGTTCCACGCAGGCCTGCTGTACCAAACTCCAGCTTGACGGCAAAGCGCTCTTTAATGGCATTATCATCTCCCTCTATGTCCTGAAGTTCCTTTTTCAGGTCATAGTCAAGCAGATCTGCTTCCAGCCAGCGTTTGTAGTCGTCCTGATACATAGTCCACTCCTCCCTTTCGGTATGCTTGTTAGGTTGCTGCTTTCTTTTTATTCATTTTGTTCGTTATCAAGCAGAAAGGAAACGATCCCGCTGATACATTCATCCAGGGATGAATTGTTCGGAAAAGTCCTTTCTATTCCTGCCTGCTTCAGTTTTTTCCCGGAAAAGTCCTTCTGGTCAGCCAGAAACCTTCTGCACATCTCCTCATACTGGGGAGCCGCCTGCGAACGTTCCCGCCTGAGGGCTCTCTCCAGGCGGATGCCGTCGTCCGTCTCCACATAGAGCGCCTCTGTCTTCTCCGGTCCGAAATATTTCCTGAGTTTCCTGTACGCCTCCGGTGTGCCGATGACCAGATAGCTGTGCGCTGACAGGTCAATGGTCCCGTCATCCGCCGTAAAATAATACCAGGGGCCCATCACCGTGTCATAACAGCGCTTCTCGATCACGCGTCCCTGCTCTTCCAGGCGTTTCATGCCTTCTTCGTCTGTAAAATGATAGGCAACGCCATCCTCCTCTTTCGTCCGCTTCGGCCGTGTCGTATAGATCACCAGTCTCTCCAGCTTCAGGCCGCGCAGGCGTTCATCCTGCAGCAGCGCTTCAAATATGTGATCCTTTCCCGAAGCGCTTTTGCCCATCAGGCAATATATCTTCCCCATTCGTCTCTCGTCCTGTGCTCTCTTTTTCCGGGATTCCGGCAGAATGCCGGTTCGGACCACTTCTTCCTTCCGGGCTCTTGGAAGCTGCTTGATCATATATTCCCAGTGCATGGCTTCCTGTTTTGTCGCCAGTTCCCTGGCAAAGATCAGCCGGACCGGAAGCCTGCTCCTGGTATATCTGGCACCGCGTCCCTCATTGTGCGTCCGGATGCGCCTGAGGGGATCCGTCGTCCAGCCCGTATACCAGCTGCCGTCCGCGCACTCGGCGATATATACAAAATACCCCATGTCCCTGCTGTTATCTTCCCCGCCTGATCCGGTTCATGATCCGCTCCGTGCTTTTTCCGTCACACGCGGACATGTACTTCGCGAGGAACTGCTTAAGAGCGATCTGCATCTCTTCCGGGGCCGTCCGGGCGGCCTGTTCCGACACAGCGCCGGCCAGTTCATCAAAACTGCGCACCTGCACACCGGGAATCTCACTGTAATCCATATAGAATCCCCTCTTTTGAATATACGTGTCGTAATCCGGAATGTAAAGCACCAGATGCTTATCTCCCATGATCTGCGCCACCAGAAGGTACTCGTAGATCAGCGACGAATAGTCGGCGATCAGGCAGTCGGCAGAGACAAACAGTTCTTCCGTGGTGATCAGCACCTTTCCATCCTTCATATGCGGATGGGTGCTGACGATCACATGCCAGTCCTCCCCCAGCTGCGCCTGAAGCGCCTGCGCGTCAAAGGGAATCAGCTCCGGCGCCGCTGCGCTTCCCCTGAACGTGGGAGCCCACAGGGCGATCTTTTTTCCGGCCGCTTCCGGATACAGCTTCTCAAACCTGTCCCTGGCCTGTTCCCGCCACACCGGATCATAGTATCTGTCCGTGCGCGAAACCCCCAGCGCCCGGACATGCTTCGCCGGCAGACGCATAGCGGAAGCGAAGTGCTGTTCACACCACGGTGCCGACACGGTCACCAGATCGGTGTTCCTGTACACGTTTCCTTTGTATCCCGCGGGGATATCGTCATCCGTATCATATCCGAACCGTT
>JAGCAV010000055.1 GCA_017652545.1 Lachnospiraceae bacterium | reverse complement strand
TATGCGGAAGCTGTTCTGAACGGCGAGATGGAATACACCGAGGTCGATGACTATGTGGACGCTCCTGAGATCAATGCCGACAACGTAGATGAATTCCTTCAGATCTACATCGACAACGGCGAGATCACGGAAGCGGATCTTGGCTGAGATCGTGCGGATGAAGCATCTGTGTTCTCTGTTCTTCTGCTGAATGAGGGACCCGGTCACAACCCGGGTTCCCGCGGCAGATCTTAATTCAATTCTAAAACGATTATTGTACGATGGAATGCTGCCCGAACGGGCATGACAGGGGGACGGTTCTTGGGTCACTGCAAAGCGGCGTGGAACCGTCCCTCTGCCATACCCCTGCCCCCGGTTGCTGTTGACTAACACCCCTGCAGGCAGCTATATTGATATTGATAATCATTCCTGTTTTTACAGCTTCAGCATTTCCTGGTGAATTGACTATGGCCATCCACAAGTACAGCCGGCAGCGGGAGATCATTTACGATCACCTGATGTCCAGATGCGATCATCCGACTGCGGAAATGATCTATATATCTTTAAAGGAGACCGATCCGAAACTGAGCCTTGGCACAGTCTACCGCAATCTCGGACTGCTCTCCCGGGAAGGACAGATCTGTCGGATCAGTGCGTCCGGGGGACCTGACCGCTATGACGGAAATACGGCAAGCCACGGGCATTTCATCTGTAAAAACTGCGGCAGCATCCTGGATTTTCCTTCCGAGGACGCAGACAGCCGCCTTCGCTCCTCCATGCAGCACGCCGGCCGATGCGCGGACGCGGTGCAGATCACAGTGAGCGGCCTGTGCAGAAACTGTGTGCCGGAAAGATTGGAAACTATTAAAATTCATATAAAGTAAAGGAGAATGAATTATGGCAAAATGGGTATGTCAGGTATGCGGTTATGTACATGAGGGTGATACGGCTCCCGAAGCCTGCCCCATCTGCAAGGCACCGGCTGAGAAATTCACGAAGCAGGATGAAGAGATGACATGGGCTGCCGAGCACGTGGTCGGCATTGCCAGCGATGTTCCGGAAGACATCAAGGCAGATCTTCGCGCCAACTTCAACGGCGAGTGCTCAGAGGTCGGCATGTACCTGGCGATGAGCCGCGTAGCTTTCCGTGAGGGATATCCCGAGATCGGTCTGTACTGGGAAAAGGCTGCCTTTGAAGAGGCTGAGCATGCAGCCAAGTTCGCAGAGCTCCTTGGCGAAGTCCTGACCGACAGCACCAAGAAGAATCTTGAGATGAGAGTCGATGCCGAGAACGGCGCCACCATGGGCAAAACCGACCTTGCCAAGAGAGCGAAAGCCCTCAATCTGGATGCGATCCATGACACCGTCCATGAGATGGCACGCGACGAGGCAAGACACGGCAAGGCATTCAAGGGCCTGCTGGAGAGGTACTTTGACTGATTATTTAAAGGAGCGCATATGAAGCATTGTAAAATCCTACATAACATGATGCCAACCCAGTTGAACTTGAAAATTCTAACCGTCATCATGCGGAGGAATATATCTGGGCAGAGGAATTCTTGTCTTCTTACCTGAAAGAAGGTTACAGGGTCCGGCAAATGATCCCGGATATTACACCAGCCATAAACGAAACCGGCAATTTTACGTTTTACAAGGGTGGCTTTGTTGTGTACCTTGAAAAGGATGACTGACAATGAAGGCCGTCACGGTACAGCTTTCGCTGACCTGCTCAAGAGGCACTTTGGTCAAACACTTTCATGCGCGTTTATCATCATGGAGAAAATCCAGAAAAGGACCTACATAAACAGGAAGGAGCGGAGAAGACCCCGCTCCTTTTTTTCACTTTCTTTTCCGCTGTGAATGTCTGCAGAACCATTAATACCGGTTTTCCTCCACATAATTCTGGTAAGCTACCTGCTTATGTTCCTGGGCATCCCAGATCTGCTGCGCTTCTCCTTTCCATTCATCAGCGTACCCCGCGCACTTGTCGCAGAGATGATCCACATCCTCCGGCGATTCCAGGTCCGTGCTCTTCGCTTTGCTCTCCCTGACCATCTCGCGCAGGAACTGCGGATTCTCCAGCATGGGACAGGGCCGCAGGTGGTTGTGGTTGAAAGGCTGCCCTTTCCGGTAGGCCATGAACAGCGGACTCTGGAGTATCTCCAGGATGCTGGATCCATGAATGTTCGCGTTTGAGTAGTGGATGAACACGCATGGCTCCGCGTCTCCCGCCGAGTTGATGTGGAAGTAGTTGCGTCCGCCGGCGATGCAGCCGCCCACGAACTCCCCGTCATTCTGGAAGTCCATCGGGAAGAACTCGATCGGACACTCCTGTGTCCGGATCGACCGGATGCGGTCGATCATGTATCTGCGCTGTTCCTTCGTGGGCATCAGCTCCGGCACTGCCGCGTTGCCAGTAGGCATATAGTGGAAATAGAAGCCGTAACGGGCACCCTTCTGTGTGATCATCTCAAAGAATTCATCACTGGTGACCGCCTCCACATTGTCCTTTGTGTAGCAGATGGATGTGCCGAAGAGGATGCCATACTGCCGCAGAAGATCCATGGCCTTCATGACTGCGTCGTAATGACCCTCGCCGCGGCGGCCATCGT
>JAGCAV010000537.1 GCA_017652545.1 Lachnospiraceae bacterium | reverse complement strand
TCGCGTTATACGGATGCTTCACCTGCGCAATATCCCAGGGGATTTCCTCATCTCCTTCCAGGCGGGGCATGTTCTTCCAGCGATATGTCTCCTGGTCTTTTACAAGCGTATCGCCGCCGAACAGGTTTGGTCCCGCGTTCGGGTCCTCCTCCGCAATGGTCAGGGTCGCCTTCGTCCCGTACAGTTCCAGGCGTGGCATGACAGAATCCCACGCGTCCCACATCATCGTGTAGTTGACGATCGCGCCGTTCTCAAATTCCAGGACTGCCATCAGTGAAGTCATGACTTCCGGATCCACATGCAGTGTCTGCCCCTTTAAGGGTTCGGAATAAATGACGCGCTCTTCCTGCGGCTGAATGCCCATCGCACAGACGGATCTGACCGGTCCCAGCAGGGACAGCAGGGCAGTCATATAATACGGACCGATATCAAGAACAGGACCGGCTCCTCTCTGATAGAAAAATGCCGGATTTGGATGGAACCATTCCCAGCCATGTGAGATCGAGCTCGCTGTTCCGGCAACGATTCTGCCCGTTACGCCCTCATCCATAAGACGTCGGAAAGTCTGGATCCTTGATCCCATAAACGTATCGGGTGCGCAGCCGACATACAGTCCCTTTTCGGCTGCAAGGTCCATGATCTCTTTTCCCTGGGCGAACGTGGCAGAGAGCGGTTTCTCTGAATACACATGCTTTCCGGCCTGCAGGGCTGCGAGATTGTACTTGTAGTGGACCGCCGGAACCGTCAGATTCAGGACCACATCGATCTCCGGGTCCTTCAGCAGGTCCTCTCCGGAGGGATATGCTTTTCTGAAGCCGTACTGTGCGCATTTTGCTTTGGCCTTTTCAGGGGTTCGGCACGCGCAGGCGTATAACTCAACATCATCCGGATACTTCTGCAGATTAGTCAGGTACGCGTTGCTGATGTCACCCAGCCCGATGACACCGATCTTTAATGCTTTCAATGAAACTGACCCCCTTTCACAGTCATTTATTGTCCGTGATATACAACACAGAGCATCGTCAGATCATCAAACTGCGGTGCATCACCGACGAAATCATCCACAGCTGATCTGACTTCTTCCAGAATCATCGCAGGTGTATCATCCGCCTTTGTCCCGGCAAGCACCTGTTCCAGGCGCGTCTCCCCGAACATCGAACCGTCTGTCCTGTTTGCTTCCGTGACACCGTCTGTGTAGACAAACAGGGAATCCCCGGGTGAGAGCTGATAGTGTTCGTCAAGATAGGTCATATCTTCCATGACGCCAAGCGCCAGTCCGTGCTTTGTCCTGACCAGCCTGAAGGGCTCCCCTTTCTGTCGAAGACCCGGGTATTCATGTCCGCCGTTGGCACAGACCATCTCTCCCGTAGAGATCGTAAGTATCCCCAGCCACACCGTGACGAACATCGAATTGTCGTTCCCTTCACAGATCTGGTTGTTGGCAGCCTCCAGGATCTGTGCCGGTGTCCCGCCCTCCAGCGTACGGTTTTTCAGGATCGTTTTGGATACCGCCATGAAAAGAGAGGCCGGAACACCCTTGCCGGTCACATCCGCTATAGTCAGTGCCAGATGATCTTCATCGATCATATAAAAGTCGTAAAAGTCCCCTCCGACTTCCCTGGCTGGGTCCATCACCGCATAAAGCGCAAATTCTCTGCGCTCCGGGAAGACACCGGGAAGCATGTCTGCCTGGATTCGGGCTGCGACCCCCAGCTCGGTTTCCACACGTTCCTTCTCTCCCGCCAGTGCAGCCACCTCTGTCGTATAGCGCTCGATCTCCTGTGCCAGTGAAGAAAACTCATCCGCAAATACGCCGATCTCATTCCGGGATCTGATCCCGGCAAGCTGCTGTGCCACCTTTTCGGCATCCTTGCTCTCGCGGTATTCCCGGACACAGTTCTTGACACGGGACAGAGGTCTGATCACGATCACATAAAGGTATACCAGAATGAGCAGCCCGATCATGATCAGGAAGAAAATGACCCCTTCCCGGATATCCTCATTGAATATCATGTTGTCATAGATCTGCCCGCCCCTGATGGTACTCCATATGATAACCGGGTTTTCGTTGCTGCCGTATGAAAAATCCAATCCGAACCCGAACCTGCCGTCCCGGGAAGGGGGCCTCACAGCCCAGTTCGCATCTCCCATCATGGCCGAAGCAAGCGCGTTGTTTTCATGCTCCATTTCCTTGATATCCCTGGTTTCACCCAGCAGCAGCTGATCACTTCCCTGTACTGAATTGTCAAAAATGATCAGCATTTTTTTCGAGTCGGCGTCAGGGATCAACAGTGACAGTTCCTTCATGTTATAGTCTTCGCCAAACATAACGAACAGGTCATTGAATGCCATATAGCAGGCACAGGCGAAAAGCTCCTGCTCTTCTTCGGTCAGCTGTTCGATATCCCGCAAAGTGATATCATCTGCATCTTCCTTTTCCAGCCTGGCAAGGATCCGGCTGATCTCATCTGTATAGGAAGCCGTATCTTCACGGAAAGTCATGTTTTTTCCGTTTTCAGCCCAGTAGTCCATCAGCCAGGGCAGAGAATGATACTCCTTCATCAGGTTGAACGCGATCTTCATATAGCCTGACTGTTCCAGCCGCGCGGAGGTGAGAAGGGAAGAAAACGCCGAGATCGTAACAATGTTGCTGATCGCAAAAGTTGTCAGCGCGAAAAGCAGAATAATGACCGCACCGGTCTGAAACAGGATCTTTCTGTTCTTCTTTTTAATGGGTTTCCCTGCGTTTTCCATCATCTCTGGCTCTCCTGTTTTTGCTTTACTCTGCATGTACCTGCCTGTTACCCATATGCCTCAGACTGCCTTTTTCGACTATCGGTCCAGTTTCTCCATCTCCTTACGGGTCCGGCGTTCGCTCTTTTCTCCAGGCTGTTTTCTCTCCGCCGCCGCGCCGGTACCTGTTACAGCCCTGCCGCCCGCCAGGCCTTTTTCATCCTCACTCTTTTCATCCGAAGGAAGATACTGTGCGATATCCCTGTACAGAAGATTGGAAGTGACCGCTGCCAGAATCCCTGCCACGCAGGTCACCCACAGAAAACCATAGAGCGGCCGCATCCGTTCATCCAGATATGTGACAACGATCGGCACTGCCCAGATCAGGGCAAGCATTGCGGCACGAAACGGATTTTTGACGACAAAGAACAGGGCATTGCGCAGCAAATGCGGGATGGTATCCTCAAAAGCCGCCATCACAGGCATCAGATGGATCCAGAGCATCAGTGCCAGAAAAGCAATGGCATACAGTCCATACTTAAACGGGGTCAGAACACCGCCATGGTAACTGCAGAACCGGATGTCCAGGATCAGGAAGACTGCCAGGGCCAGAAATCCCAGCCAGCAGATGATCCCCTGCTTCAGGTTCTGCGTGAAGCCTTCCCAGAAGGTCCGAACAGGCGAGAGCTGGCTGTCCCTGTGCAGTCTTTTCAGCATCACGTAATGCAGCGCTGCCAGTCCGGGGCCGATGGTCACCACAGGCAGTGCAAAAACAGAAAAAAGAATATTCGAAGCGATGATGATCCAGAGCGCCGTCATAACGCGGCCGATCGCAGAATCATTGCTGAAAATGCCGCCGATCAATCTGCCCATTCTTTCCCTCCCGTGAGCCAGAAGAAAGTCAACGCCAAAAGAACCGTACCGATTGGCTCACTGCAAAATAAACTCCAGAAACGTCTCCGCGCTCTCGGGCCTGAGAGTATATGCCCCCAGTCCGAGCGCGATCTCCTCATCCTCATCATACAGATGATATTTTGTCACGAGCAGGCTGTCGGAGATATCAATTCCCACAGGCACCGGCTGCGTGGAATATTCTTCATTGTACGGATCACACCAGATGATCCTGTCTTCATACTTTTCCAGAACGGAAGCTGCCTTTTCATCATTCAGGTCCAGCAGACGGCCGCTGCTTCCCACTGCCTGAAGGCCTTCTGTTCCCATGACCAGGACATCCAGATCCTTCGCTTCCGTCACGGCCACAAACATCTGGTAATAGCTGTTGTTCGTTCCTCCCGGAACAGAAGGGTCAAAATAGGAACGGGCATTCATCTCCACTTTCTTTATTCCGGGATTATAACCCGCATAGACCACGAAATCCCGCCATAAGGCCGATCCATTTCCGCCATCCGCCATCGTGTTGGCAAAGATCCCATAAAACCAGTAATCTTTTACCGTGAAGAAAGCGTGAAAAAGGATATAAAAGAGCAGAAAAATACCGCCGCCGATCCCGAGGATCCACAGCCAGTAATAGTGCAGGACATATGCCAGTTTTCCTTTTGTGTCCAGGTAACTGACTTTCTTCCTCTCGGACGCAAAATGCGCCCGAAGTCTTTCGATCAGATTCTTCATGTCCGGATTTCCCGTCGCCTCGCACAGCAGATGATGTGCCGCGCTTTACCATTCACAGATGTCAGCCGCGCCCCTGTCCCGGATGCACAAAAGGGAGGTATGCGCACCGGCTACCTCCCCAATCATACCATATAAGTCCGGCCATTCGCAATCCGCGCTGTCGCGCTTCCTGCTCATGTCCGGCGTTCGCCATATGTCCGCAATTGCCCGCGCAGGCGCGGCTTTGCGGCCGCATGGCTCACTGCCTGTCATTATGGCTCACTTGCCTGTTATTCCTTGTAAAAGCTACGCATGGCTCCGTGCTTCGCACTCCCGCCATGCTACGGCCATTCGCAATCCGCGCTGTCGCGCTTCTTGCTCATGTCCGGCGTTCGCCATATGTCCGCAATTGCCCGCGCAAGCGCGGCATTGCGGCCGCATGGCTCACTGCTTTTACAACTTTCCGCCCGAAGTGGCAATACCTTCAACGAACTGCTTCTGGAAGATCACGTAGATGATGACCATAGGCAGAACCGCCAGGGTGGCTGCAGCCATCATGGTCGGATACTCACTGCCGTACTGGCCCTGCATCTTGGCAAGACCTGCGGAAAGCGTGGTCGTATTGGCATTGGTACATACGATCATGGGCCACATCAGATCCTTGAACGCAAACACTGCGGTGAAGATGCCCAGAGAAATCATGAAGCTTCTGGTCAGCGGCATCATGATGTGAAGGAAACGGCCCGGTACGGAGCAGCCGTCAATGCTGGCGGCTTCCTCCAGTTCTTTCGGAAGTCCTTCATAGCCTGTCTTCAGCAGATAGGTACCGAACGCGGTGACAAGACCCGGAAATACCAGACCGAAGGTCGTATTGAGCATTCCCATCTTGGATACCATCAGGTACTGCGGGATGATGAAGATCTGTGCAGGCACCATCATCTGGATCAGAACCAGCGCGAACAGAGCGTTCTTGAACGGGAATTTCAGTCTTCCGAAGGCATAGCCGGCCATCGTCGCGGTCAGGCATGCGCACACCACACGGAAGAAGATCATCAGAAGTGTATTCTTATACAGAATGATAAAGTTGTAGCTCTTCCACACCGTCGCGAAATTCTCCCAGTGCCAGCCGCTGGCCGGGAAAATGTAGAACGGGTTTACGGAGATGGATTCCTGATTGGTCTTTAATGCCGTCAGCACCATCCACGCAAAGGGAACCAGCATGATGAAAGCCATGATGATCAGCACGACATGGGTGATGATCTTGTTTCGCCTTGCTCTGGCTTCAGCTCCTTCCATATTCAGCTCCCCCTTTCCTAGTTGTGATAGACGACCTTCTTTTCAACCTGCTGCAGGATGAACGTCAGGATCATGATAAACACGAGCAGGACCACGACCAGCGTGGCGCCATATCCCTTGTTTCCGTTCGTAAATGCATACTGGTAGAAAAGATATACGACCGACTGTACCGATTTCAGAGCTACGTTTGTCTTATCCATGACCATGAACATCAGGTCGAAGATGGTCAGCGCGCCGATGATACGGGTCTGGACAATAAAGAATGTGGTGGGCGAAAGCAGCGGGACTGTGATGTTCCAGAACTGCCTGAAGCCGCCGGCCCCATCAATGGAAGCTGCTTCATAGAAGTCTCCCGGGATCTCCTGCAGACCGCCTATAAACAGCACCATGTTGTAACCGATGATCGACCACACACCGATCACGCCGATCCGAATATCGCATGGATCTCGATCGGCGTGATCG
>JAGCAV010000536.1 GCA_017652545.1 Lachnospiraceae bacterium | reverse complement strand
TGTGGCTTGCCGGAAGAACAGCCTCCGGATCCAGGAGTCCGGTATCAGGATCACAATACAGCCCTCTCAGTTCTTCTGGAATCTCACTGACAGGAAATTCCCTCACGGGCGGCAGGACGATGCCGCCTTCCTGTTCTTCGCGGCTTTGAAGCACATCGGCCAGCCTCTTTGGTGTCGGATTCCGGAAGATGTCAGGGAAGGTAACCGTGTATCCATAGTTCTCCTTCAGAAGGTGGATCAGGCGCATCGCTTTGAAGGAGTCCCCGCCCAAGAGAAAGAAATGATCCTCCCGGCCGATCCGCTCTCCTGTATCCAGCACCGCCTCGAAAACCCGGCTAAGCTGCCGTTCCATCTCCGTCCCCGGAGCGGTATAAGTACCCTTCTGCTTTTCAATATCCGGAAGGGCACTTCTGTCCAGCTTGCCGCTGCTGTTCAGGGGAAGCCTCTCCAGATGCCGCATACGCGACGGGATCATATATGCGGGAAGCCTGTCCTCCATGAACAGACGAAGCGAATAGATATCCACGTCCTCTTCCGACGTAAACCATGCCCACAGCTCTGCGTCCCTGCCACTTCCCCGAACGGCCGCCGCCGCATGTCTGACAGACGGATAATCCTCTATACAGCGCTCCACTTCACGGATCTCCAGCCGCTGCCCGTGGAACTTGATCAGGTCATCTTCTCTGCCCGTCATGGTGATTCTTCCATCCGCATCCCGAACCGCCATGTCTCCCGTCCGGTAGATACGCCCATATGCCTTCGTCTCCCGGAATTTCAGCGATGTCAGCTCTTCCCTTCCCAGGTAGCAGCCGGAAAGAGCCGGTACGCCTCCTACGCACAGCTCTCCTTTCCTTCCCGCTTCAGCGCTCTTTCCATCCTCTGTCAGCAGCAGAAGCTTCGCCCCATAGACCGGATCTGTAAGCCTGACCTCCTCGCCCCGGACAACTCTAGTGAATGCATAGTTTCTGATCTCGGAAGCGCCGAAAGCATCAAAGACAGCAGCATCTGTATGATCCAGGATTCTGTCCGCATCCTTCACGGACAGCGCTTCTCCCGTCACAATCAGCCGCTTCAGGGAGCGGAAGCCCTCCGCAAACACCGGATCCTCCAGATACGTGAGCAGCATGGACGGCGTTCCCAGCAAGGCGTCGGCATGGTGCGTGAGCATGGCTCTTCCCAGAAGCGAGGGATCAGCCCGCTCTTCCTCCGTTGTGAATACCAGGGTCTTCCCATACAGCAGGCATGCGGCAATGTCGCAGGCCGTAGCGCCGTAGGCGAAGTTTCCCATGGAGAAAAAGGTCTCACATCTCTCCATCGTCTCAAAGGAGCAGATGTTTTCTTCCACGGGAACCGCCTCATGGAAGAAAACCTGATGATGCGTCACCGTACCCTTCGGCTCTCCCGTACTACCGGAGGTATAGTAGACAGCGAAAGGGTCGTTTCCCTGAAGAACGGGAAGAGCGCTCCATTCGTTCTTCTTTTCGGCAAGCAGCCTGTCATATTCTTCATCCGTCAGTACCAAAGCCGCTTCGCTGTCCCTGACGATATATTCAAGCCGGCTCCTGGGCCACCCGGGATCCACCGCCACATAAGCCGCGCCCGCATACAGGATGCCAAGAAATGCCGTGATAAACCCTGCACTCCTTGACAAGGCAAGCACCACCTTGTCACCCCTGCCGATCCCGGATCTGTTCAGGGAGTGCGCAAGGCTGTATGCGTCCCGGATCAGTTCCCCATACGTCAGGCGTTCACTGCCGCAGATGACAGCTGTCTTTCTCCGGTCAGCAAAAGCCGTCACTGCCTCCGGTATGGTCCTGTATTGCAGATAATACCCATACTTATGACTTCCGCCCCTGCCGGAAGGCTTCAAAGGCCCCCGCACAAAAGCGCAGCAATTGTCGACGTCCGGCTGTTTTTCCTTCCACGCCATGTCAGGTTCGCTCAGGCTTTGTACCAAAGGCCGGATGGTCTCAATGTAGTTTTCTTTCGCAGTCTGCGGCAGATCGGAAGAAAAAAACAGTCTGCCGAACTGTGCCAGCTGCATCCACATGAAATTGCTCAGATCAAGGCCCTCACTGCGCCCTTCCTCCATGAGGGCTGCCAGAAAAAGGCCCCTTTTCTCCATGCCCCATGGGCCGTCATGACCGCGGCGCATCTCCTTGTCGATATCCGCAAAATTACCGGAGGACATCCCGATTCCCGCGTAATAGATATAGCCGCAGAACTGCGGAAGCAGGCACACCCTGCGGGCGCGCCCGGTCGCATGGACACTGAACCTCAGGTCCTCCCCGAACGCTATGCTCTCATCAAACCGAAGTTCTTCCTTCCTGATCAGATCCAGCCGGTAGCATCTGCTTCCGAGCCCCATGGCTGCCGTGCACATGCCCTTCGCAATTCCGGGATCACCAGCGTCACAGAACCTGGTTCCGCCTGACGGATCTGCATCCACGTAGTAGTTGTCAATTGGCCAGCTGCCAATGATTTTTACCGTAAAGACTGCCGTATCCGCATGTCCCTTCTCCATCTCAAGGACAACCCTTTCGATGCAGTCAGGCGTCAGCTCATCGTCCGAATCAAGAAAAAAAAGATAGGTCCCTTCCGCCCGGTCCAGTGTGGCATTTCTCGCAAATGATACGCCGCTCCCCTCTTTTTCAATCTCAAACAGGAGAATATTCGGGATGCCGCCGAGCAAAGCCCTTACGCTTCTTACGTATTCCGGTTCGCAGTTATGCAGGGCTGCTACCCACTGTATCCTCGAAAAGCCAAAGCTTTGGTTTTTCAGAGAATCATAAGCTCTCTTAAGGAGCTCCAGGGACGTATTGTGAATCGGTGTAAGAACACTGACCTGCCATGTTTCTCCCATACTGCCATCTCCCTCTCTTCATTCATGACGCCGGTTTTCGAAATCTTTAACGGGATTTCAGACGCAATGGCGTCGTGCGTTCACTCGTAGTATTGCTTAGCAAATATCTTAAACAGCGCCTCCAGATCGGAGGCATCTGTTTCACAGATGAACTCCCCGCTATAGAACCAGGTAGCATAGATCCCGTCCGCGAGTACAAAAAACATCTCAAGCTCCTTCATATAGTCGCCCTGTACCCTGGTATAATGATCTTCCGCCAGGGTAAAATCATCCGGATCAATGCCATTCGCAAGCGGATAATTCAGAATGTCACAGCGTACATAGCCCGGCTGTCTCCAGCCTTCTCCGCCTTTGCTTCCCGCGCGGGAGAATTCGTACATACAGAACGCGCTGCCTGCAAGCAGCTGCTTCTGACAGTCCGCAGGCAGTTCTCCATGTCTGTGTAAAAATGGCAGCTCCGCGGCATAATTCCCCGTCAGGGACGCATCCTTTGTAAGTGATTCATCCCTTCCGCTGCACATGCTTGCAAAGAGAACCTCCTCCCGGCCGGTGAGCTTCACAAGGGCTTCGCCCAGCACCGCGTGAATCCAGGCAGCCGGCGTCACCTGATGATTCCTGCAATATTGTGCGACAGGTTTCATGGGCAGAAAAAACCGTCTGGTTTTTATGCGCCTTTCCTTCCTTTCCCTGACTGTTCCGGATTCTGCCGCAAGCAGTGTATACCCCTTCCGGCTTCCAAGCAGCTTTTCCCAGTGGGCAGACACAGCCGGTGAGACTGCCGCAGCTTCCCACCTGTGATAATACAGGGAAACATCCTGCGCATCCGTGGCAAGTTCCCCGTTTCCGGTAAGTTCCCCAAAAATCCGCTGGATGCTCATGCCGTCCAGCAGGTAATGAGAATACAGGATAAGAAGCATCTGTCTGTCCTCATCCAGTCTGATCAGACCCGCCAGAAAGGCCGGCGAAGAGGGATCAAATCCTTCTGTTCTGAAAGCCTGGACAAAGGACCGGATATGCTGTTTCTGCCTCTTCTCATCCGGCCGCATCCATCTTAAGTCCATGGAAAACAGTCTGCCGGGCGAAGCCTTCAGGACAACTGTCATCGGCTGCACCTGTTCCTGGCAAATCACTAAAGAGCGCAGCATCTGCCGCTTTGAGGCAAGCTCCTTAAACCGCGCTGCCAGCTGCTTCTCATCCACCGGATGTCTGATATATACAAGGCTTGCGGTAAACCATGCCTTGTCTTTTGCGGCATACAGACGATTCTTCATGGACGGCAGGAAGGGGTAGACTGCCTCCACATTTTCCATGGATGCCACAGCACTTACCGCCCCTTTCTCTTCTTCGTCCAGACGATCCAGGATTCCTCTGTCATAACCGTCCTCAGGTACTTCCCCAAAGTCTGTCTCCTTTCTGACCATCCCGGAAAGTCTGGCGGCTGTCGGCCATGTAAACAGATCGCTCAGGCGAAGCGCATACCCTTTCTGCCGTAGGAGCGATACGATCTGCATTCCTTTGATCGAGTCCCCGCCCAGCTCAAAGAAATTATCCATGTTTCCCACCGGGCGGTCTGTCTTCAGAATTCTCTGAAACAGGGAGCAGATGAGGCGCTGCACCTTATTTGGCGCCTCTATGTAACGGGCATTTTCCCGGCTCTCCGGAATATCCGGCAGTGCCTGCCGGTCAAGCGTGCCATTTGCATTCACCGGAAGCGATGCAAGGCGGGCGAAACGGACAGGGATCATGTAATGGGGAAGCTTCGTCGAAAGCCACTCCCTGAGCGCGAAAGGATCAATCTCCTCCGCCGCTGTATAGAAAGCGACAAGCTGCGCATTCTCCTCCCCTCCCTGCAGCTTCACGGCACCTTGCGTAATCCCCGGAAAGCCGGCTATGAGGAGCTCGATCTCCTGTGCCTCCAGGCGCTGCCCCCGAAGCTTCAGCATACCGTCCTTCCGTCCTCTCAGATTCAAAGCGCCGCCTGTGGTCAGAATGGCTCTGTCACCGGTCCGGAAGAGCCTTCCATACACAGGGTGTTGTACATATTTTTCAGAATTCAGTTCCTTCCGGTTCAGGTAACGGCCGTGCTGCGCCCTCTCAGAACCGATCAGCAGCTCCCCTTCTTCGCCTGGCGCAGCCTCCTCAAACGCCGCGAGATCTCTGAACACATAAAACACAACGCCCAGTGTCGGTACAAATGCAGAAGACGTCCTGTCTGACCTGCATCTTCTGTCACCTAAGTGAAACATCTCTGAGGAACCGTATCCGTCATATACCGCTCCTTTCATGGTTCGGCAGATCATCTTTTCCAGCTTTTCAGGCAGGATCTCCCCGGACAGACACAGCTGCTTCAGCTCGCCGGCAGCTTCGGCAAAGACGGGATCTGTCAGGAAGCTTCGCAGAAGAGACGGTGTGGCCGACATCATATCTACCTTCCACCGGTTCATCAATATCCCCAGGCGGCCTGCATCGGCTCTCTCCTCCTGCGTAGCGATGATCACTCTTTTCCCGCCGCACAATGCAATGAAGAGATCTTTCATCGCAAAGCAGTAGGAAAAGTTCAGAATGGTTAAGATATTCCGGCACAAGGCAGCGCCTGCGGCCATCACATTCTGTTCACACGCAATCACAGGAGCGCACAGCATCCCGTGCGTAAGCACGCTCCCTTTCGGCGATCCGGTGCTTCCCGAGGTATAGAAGACCATACAGGGGTCGTCCGGCCGGATTGACGGCAGCGCATCCTTCGCGTCCTTGCCGGCTGCAGGTTCATCCATACCCTGCAGCCTTGCGCCGCTGTCATCCAGAATCCTTCCATCCGCAACCTGCATCCTTGCGCCGCTGTCATCCAGTATTTCCTGTATCCTCGCCTCCGGCCATTCCGGATCCATCTGTACGCACACACCACCGGCGGTCAGGATTCCCAGCATAGATGTCACATAGCCGATCCCTCTTCTGCTTCTTTGGACAACCGTATCGCCTTTTTTGATACCGAAACGGGACAGTTCTCCGGCAAATGAGCGATAGTCAGCAACAAGCTGCCGGTATGAAATCCGCTCCCGGCCGCAGACAACCGCATCACCCGGATCATTCTCAAACCTGGCGATCATCTCCAATACACTGCCCGGTCTGCCTTCCATGCTTTATTCTCCCCCTCAGAAAATACAGATTTTTTGTACCCGCCTTTTGACGAATGAATCATCTGCTTTCAATCATTGTCCCAAGGCTCATAAGGAAACGCTCCTTCAGCCTGTTGGCCCCTTCGCCGGAAATGAAACGGCTGTTATAAGTCATGTTCAGGTAAAGCCTGTCCGCCGTGATAAAGAAGATCTCCAATCCCCTGTACCGGTCTTCATATCCATCCTCATATGAATCCAGAAAATACTGATCGGGCACGGCTCCGGACACAATCTGGCTGCTGATGACATTGCACCGCACCACTTGCGGCAAGGTTCCGTTACCGGTAAACCTCTCTCCCAGCGAGATGAAATCAAACATGTTATACTGCCTGTGCCCAAGCAGCGCGTCCCGGCATATTTCCGGGGTGTCATTTTTCCGGTACACAAAAGGCGTTTCCACCACAAACATGCCGGTGAGCCTCTCATCATCCGTCAGAAACTCATTTCTGCCTGACCCGGTGCTGATAAAGCATACCTTTTCAAACCCGGTCAGAGAAAGAAGTGCGTCGCCCAGTGCCGCATGGACCAGAGCCGCGAGCGTCACATGGTGCTTCCTTCCATAGGCCTGAAGAGGTTCCAGACCGATACCGGTCCTGATGTTCTTCATCTGCATTTCTTCGTCCGTACCATGCCCGGCCAGAAACGGAAGCACCGTATATCCGTCAACCCCCTCAAGATATGCATCCCAGTAGGTTCCCGTCTCTGACGATCCTGTAATGAGAGCGTATCTGTGATGGAAGCTCCCCACCTGGGACGCGTCATCCGTAAGCGTATGGGAGCCCGCCAGATCCTCCGCAACGCACTTCACTCCGTCCGCATCCAGAATATAATGGGAATAAAGCAGAAGGATCATGCAGCGTCCCGGTCCGATCCTGACAAGACCGGCGCGAAAGGCAGGCGTTCCTTCCGCAAAGCCCTCCTCCCGGAATGCCCGGACAAAGGAACGCAGATGCTGTCTCTGCCTTTTGGCATTTTTCATCCAGGAAATATCCAGGATAAAAGGATCCTCCTCCCATGCTTTCCGTACAACCGTAAAAGGCTCTCCCCGGGGAGGAAAAACCGGAAGCGACCTGAGCATCTGTCTTTTCCTGACCAGCTCCCTGCAGCGCTTCTTCCAGCTTTCCATATCCGGTTCCTGATAGAGAAACAACAGGTTTGCGCTGAACCAGTTCCTGTCACCAAACACTCGGAAACGATTCTTCAGCCCCGGCAAAAAGGGGTAAACAGCTTCCACCTCCTCCCATGGCATCATCCTGATAACCGCTTCTCTTTCTTCCCGGGTAAGGCTTTCCCGAATCCCCGTTTTCCGCTCATCCTCTTCGCCCCGGCCCGGAAGCGATTCAGTATCTGCCGGATCATCGCTGCTTTTTCCTGTCTTCCACAGCACAGCGGCAAACTCCTCCGCCACAGGATATAAAAAGATCGCAGACGGATGAGGCGTATAGCCTTCCCTGTGTACGGCAGACAGGATCTGCATACCGCGGATGGAATCTCCGCCAAGCGCAAAGAAATCATCCTGAAGTAAAACCGGCCGGTCCAGCTGAAAAACTTCACGGAATATCCCGCACACAAATGCCTGGACTTCTTTCAGCGCCGGCTCATCACTCACATCATCGCCCGCACCCGTCAGCTGCGTCTTGCCTGTCGCTGTTCCTTCTGCGGCTCCGCCCGCTTCAGTTTCTTTCACTCTTCCTTTTCTTCCTTCCATATTCCTGTTCCTGCCACTGTTTCCAATATCCACTCTGCCGCGCCCTTTGCTCCGCCCATGGTCCGCATTCTGTCACCGAGCCTCATGGCCTTCTCCCGGTATGAGGGATCCGTCAGGATGCGGGACACAGCCTTCCTGATCGTGTCCGGTCTGTGGTCATCCATCGAGATACCTGCGCCGTTCTCCACAACCCGTTTTGCGTTTCCGAACTGATCCGCCACGGTCGGAAAGACTGCCATGGGCACGCCGGACAGCAGGCAGTCCACGATGGTGTTCAGCCCCGCGTGAAAAAGTGCCGCATCGGCCTTCCGAAGGACCTGCGCCTGATCCACCTCGCGGACAACACGGATGTTGTCCGGAATCCTGCCAAGGGCAGCCATATCGATATGTTTCCAGACCGCCATGACCACATCGACATTCATGCCATGAAAGGCTGCGATGCAGCTTCTGAAGAACCACACCGACCGGCTTGACACGGTTCCCATGGTGACATAGACGAGCGGTCTTGTACCCTTGTATACCACCTCAGTGGGGTGTAGCCTCCGGCGTACTTGAAAAGTTTTTTCTTCGTAAGACACTGGCGCCGGTTCGCTATGATTCACATCTCCGCCTGGACGGTGCTCCGCTTCCGTCATCAGGGGATCCCGGCTGTAGCCGGCATAAAAAACTCTGCTGCGGTCTATGGTCTCCGGCTGTCCCTGCAGTTCTTCCGGAATATACGCGACGCAGCCGGTCCCGGTTCCGGGCGTAAACAAAGACAGGAGCGTGTGCTTCGGAAACCCCTTTTCTGACAGCTGCTCCAGCATCTGTGAGATGCGCTCCTCATACGGCTCCAGATCCCTGAAGAAGGCAAGCCAGTCCTCCGCTATGGTAAACATGTTCATGATCTGCGTCGCACTGGACAGAACCACTCTCAGTCCATGCTTTTCAGCCAGAAGCCTCCCCCAGAGAGATTCCGTGTCTACAATCGCAAATCGGGGCCTCAGTATCCTCACGTCAGTTCCCACGGTCTCATCCATGATTTCAGCCAGCTCAAGCATGCGAAGGAAGCCATAGGCGTCTTCCTCCGGGACATGTCCCTCCTCATACCACGCATCGTAACCGATACAGACAGCGCCGGTCATCTCGATGCTTTCACGCATCACATTTCCTGTATAAACCCTGACCATGTATCCGCGCCTTACCAGCTCCCCGATCAGCGGCAGCAGCGGATTCACGTGACCATGTGCAGGGCTCACAAAAACAAAGACAGATGGAGGCAGCTTCTCACCCGTAATCACAGGCAGGTGCAGCTCCGGCGAAGCTCCTTCCGCTCTTTCCATGGTAATCTGCAGGCCATTCAGGGTGCACAGATTCTCGAAGGCTGCAAGGATGCGTTCATTTCGAAGCGGTCTGACCCACAGATGGAAGCTTCCGTCATATTCCAGCATGCAGAAATCATTCGGAGCGGAAACGCCGGCAAAAATGAGATGCTTCCCGTGATAGATGTCCCCGCCGGGAGGCCGGAGATAGGAAAGCATGAACGTATAGGCTTCCGGCGTTCCTGCCCTCGCGCCGCGCATAGAGAGCAGTCTGTTCATCGGCCCTATATATTCTTTCAGAAAACGAATCCAGCCTCTGGCCTTCCGGACATCCTTATGGTCTTCGATATAAGCGCGAAGCATAACAGCCTTCTCAGCAAAGCTCCTGTTCTCCCATTCCAGGGTGTCAAGATTGACCATCACGGAGAAGGCGGCTGTCCTTACATGCTTTCCTCTCTCCAGCACGCCTCTGTAATCGACAGGTATCGATACGATGACAGCTTCCTTCCTGTCCGGCCCCTGCGCCTGTTTCACAGCCTCTGAAAGAAGCAGCGTAAAAAGAGATATCGGCGTCGTGTTCAATCTCCTGCATACAGAGAGCACCTGTTCTTTTCTGATCGTAATCTCCAGAAGGGAAGAAAGATCCTCCCCGGCAAAAGCAAGCCGGAATGCCCTGACGGAAAAACCGCCGACGGGATCGTACGGCCCCTCACACGGCAGGGAAAAAAGATCAACCGTCTCCTCCTGATGAGATGCAGTGTCCGGCAGGTCATCGTCCCATTCGTCTCCGGCAGGCGGGCCTGGCACGGTGTCAGGGCTTTTGGCCTTTCCATCATGGAATTCATACCGCACCAGGAAATAATCCATGATCTCCATCAATAAGCCGCCATCCATCAGTGCATGATCGGCTGACAGAACCACCCTCGTTCCATCCACGGCCGCGTCAAAAGAGCGGCATCCCCTCTTCCTGTCCCCAGTCTCCCGCTCTCCGGTATCCAGGCAGTCATCTTCTGCGGATTCGTTCTCTGCATAGTAGTATTCATCATCAAGCTGCAGAAGAAACTGCCTCGTGACCGGAAAGCGCTCCCGGATATCTGCAAGAGCCTTCTCGTACGCCTCCGGTAAGACCTTCGTCTTCAGATCCACGATCGTATAGATCACCTGGCGCCTGCGCTCCGGGCCGGAAAGATAAAACCAGCCGCCCGGGCAGTGCTTTCGTATACGAACCTTTCCTTCACGAATTGCTTCTTCCATTCATCTATCCTCTTCCGCCTGAATGGTAAAGTGCAGGTTCCGCCTCTTCCGCTCAGTCAAGTGAACAGACAGGCCGGCCTGTGCAAACACCTCCTCCAGAACCTGCTCCGGCCTCCTGCCGTCCTCCCCCTCACTCATGCGCGCCATCCACAGATGAAAACTTCCATTGTATTCCAGCATCGTGAATGTCTCGGGAGAGCTGTCAAAATCATAAAAAAACGTTGCCCCTTCCCATTTCTCCTGTGGATCGAATCGCAGATAGGAAAGCAGGAAGGTATATGGCAGATCCGCGTCAGCATCTGGCCGGGGTGCGACTGTATCCGCCTGACCGGCGGCAGCACCTGTCAGATCCGCAGGAGCCCCGGGCTTTCCAGTCATCCCGGCTCTTTCTGACGCAATCCTGGCAAGGGCTTTGTAATAGTGTATCCAGCTTTTTGCTTTGCGTTCGCTCCTTTGTTCATTAAGATGCGCCCGAAATACGCTTGCCCTTTCTTCCAGGGAGGCATCCGCCAGCTCAGTGCTGTTCATCTCAAAGAAAACCGGCCAGCTGCAGTTCTTCAGCGTATGATCGCATCCCAGCACCTGCCGGTAGTCAGCGGGCAGAGCCGCCGTTACTTTCTTCTCTCTGCGTTGTGGGTACAACCGGCTCAGCGCTTCGAAGATCAGCACCATAAACAGGATCCCTGCAGAGGTATGAAGCTTTTTACACAGACGAAGCACCGGCTCCGTCTGTGTTGAAAGCTCTGTCAGGACATTTCCCTCTTCAAAGGGAATACGCCAGGGTGTGCCGCTCAGTTCCGGCAGCGGATCCCATTCAGAATCCGTATCAAGCCCCATGGGATCCTTCATCTCTGCCTCAGCCTCCTTAAGGGAAGGCGCCTTTTCCTCTGAGAAGTAACAATCCAGCAGATACCTGGTCACTTTAAGCAGCCCATATCCATCCATCTGCGCATGATCGGCGATGAGCAGGATCGTATGATCCGACGCGTACACAAGAAGGTTCCGGCAGTCAGTCGTGTTCCGGTTCCTGTCCTCCGGCAAATCCGACATCAGCCTGACAGGTATGCGCTCATTTCCTTCCTCAAGAAAGAATCCTTTCTCTGTCTTAACTACCGCCTGCTTTATCAGCGGAAACCTGGATGCCGTATCATCGACGCAGCGCTGCAGAAGCGCCATGTTGACACTGTCCGGCATCGTAATCTCCAGACAGATCGGCACGATCTCATGCCTGAGTCCCGGCATCGTGCCCGGGTCTGAAGGAATCATCGTCTTTCTGCTGTACAGATAAGAGTACACAGAGCTGTCGATAATATGGAAGCCCGGCCGCACCTGCTGACGCTCACCCATATCCGCGCCATGCTCTTTGATCCTGCCCAGAATCCAGTCTGCCGCGCCGGCCGCTCCGGGATATCGTCTCATGTCTTCTCCGACGGCGCGCGCACGATTTCTGTACCGGTCCTCTGACAGCACCGCCCGGACAGCCTGCCGGACCGTATCCGGACGGTAATTGTCGATTACGATTCCGCAGCCCAGCTCTTCAATCCTTCTTGCATTGCCGTACTGCTCTCCAAAGCTTGGGTAGGCAACCATGGGCACACCCAGCATCAGGCTGTCTGTCATCGTATTCAGGCCTGCATGGAAAACGACCGCGTCTGCTTTCCGAAGAATCTTTTCCTGATCCACACTGACCCTGATCCTTACATTCGGCGGAATCTCGCCCAGCTGGTCGATGCTGATATACTTCCAGATTACCATCACCACATCGATGTCCATATCACGAAATGCGATGGCGCAGCTCCTGAAAAACCACACATTGATGCTGCTGACTGTACCCAGCGTGACATAGACAAGCGGCCGTCTTCCCTTCGCCTGTTCCTCCCGGCACGCCGGTTCAAGATAACGACCGTATCCTGTAAAACAGACCGTATCGTCAGGGAACAACTCTGATTTGGGCTGGAGCAGCCGTGAGGTATAGGTGATGCAGGGATCCCCTTCCCTGATCAGGTACAGCCCCACCAGATCCTTTGCGGGAAATCCTTCTTTCTGAAGTTCCAGGAGCCTTAAGTTAACCTGCTCCATATGCGGGCCGAGCTTTTCCATGAGCGGCCTCCAGTACGAATATGTCCGGTAACTCATGAGCATCGTCGCACTGGAGAGCACGAGCGGCAGATGGTACTTCTGGGCCAGGAGCCGGCCCCAGACAGTCGACGCATCCACCAGAGCCAGATATGGATGCCATTTCCTGATCTCGCGCCCGATCACAGGATCCAGCCTGCGGGCATATTCGATCCACTTAAACAGGCCCAGCGCCTCCCGTTCCGACAGATCGATCTCTTCATAGATGTCATCACATGAGAC
>JAGCAV010000535.1 GCA_017652545.1 Lachnospiraceae bacterium | reverse complement strand
GATCCCAGCTGCCGTGCGTCTCCAGGTTGGTCTCGTCGATCACATACAGTCCCAGCCGGTCGCAGAGCCTGTAGAGAGCTGTCCGGTTCGGATAATGACTGGTCCGGACGGCGTTGATGTTATTGCGCTTCATGGTGACAAGATCCTTGAGGATGATCTCATCATCGATTACGCGGCCGCTCTCTGCGCAGAACTCATGCCGGTTCACGCCCTTGAATACGATCCGTTTTCCGTTGAGGCACATGACGGCATCCCGGATCTCAAACCGGCGGAAGCCCACCTTTTCCGTCACGGTCTCCGCTGTTTTCCCGCTGCCGTCCCGCAGCTCGATCTTCAGATCATACAGATACGGATCCTCCGCGCTCCAGAGATGAGGCGCCGCAACAGCCATGGAGATGGCGCCGCCGTCGCGGATCTTTCCGCTTTCTATCATGAGGCCTGCCGCTTTTTTGCCCTCAGCGTCCGTTAAGGTGATCTCTGCCTGACAGTCCCCGGCTGTCCCTGTTTTCAGATCCAGCTCAAGCGAGGCCTCCCGGTATGTGTCGTCAAGGACCGTCCGGATCCTCAGATCCTCGATATGGCACGCGGGCCTGACATACAGGACCACATCCCGGAAGATACCGGAAAACCGGAAGAAATCCTGGTCCTCGCACCAGCTGCCGCTGCACCATTTGAATACCTGCACCGCGAGTTTGTTCTCGCCTTCCGTGATATAGGGCGTCAGGTCAAAATCCGCGGGCGTGAAACTGTCCTCACTGTACCCGACATACTGCCCGTTGAGCCAGAGCGCGAACGCGCTCTCCACGCCCCGGAAAGAAATGAAAAGGGGCAGTCCCTTCATATGCTGCGGAACGTCAAAATACTTTACATAGCTGGCGGTCGGATTGTACCGCACCGGGATCTGTCCCGGACGCACATCTTCATGCCCGTCCCACGGATACTGGGTGTTCACATACTGGGGCGTGTCGTAGCCCTGAAGCTGGATATGGGCCGGTACCGGGATCTGATCCCAGCCGTGACAGTCATAATCAGGGGCCTCAAACCCCTTTATGCTCTGCTCGTAGTTCTTTGCATATGCAAATTTCCACAGACCGTTCAGGCAGTACTCACAGTCTCCCGGTCTGTTCCGGTAAAAAAGATGATCGGAATGGGCCGGCAGCCGGTTCTGTTCAAAAATCTCAGGGTCTTTTACGATTTGATAATTAAAAACGGTCGCTTTCATCGGATCACCGCTCCTTTTTCCTGTTTTTTTCATCTTACTTGATATCCACCCAAAAATCCAGCAAAGGTTCTGTGCCGCCCGGATCCGCCCGGTTCCCGCCTCAAAAAGACGCCGGATCCGGCCGCGGAATCTGTCTCTTTACACAGACTTGTGTTTCCTATATAATGATGATTTACAAAGGATTCAAAAAGCCAAGGAAGTGATATCGTGAAGATAGAAAAAATTAGCGACAATCAAATCCGATGCACGCTGACAAAGGAAGATCTGGCCTCCCGTCAGATCCGCCTGACGGAGCTGGTCTATGGCAACGAGAAGACCAGAGCCCTCTTTCAGGACATGATGCAGCAGGCTTATTACGAATGCGGTTTTGAGGTAACCGGATCTCCGCTGATGATCGAGGCAGTTCCCCTGTCTGCAGACAGCATCATCCTGATCATCACCAAAGTAGAGAACCCCGAAGAGCTTGACAGCCGGTTTTCCCGTTTCTCTCCGGACGAAACAGGCGCATCATCCGAAGGCTTCCAGAGTCTTTCAGACATTCTGGAATTCTTCTCACGGCTGACACAGTCGCGCAAAAACGCGCAGGGAGAGACCGCTGTTCCCAGTGTGCCGGGGCAGGAAGGCCTTGACACCGTTGCGGAAGCCCTTTCGGAGCAGCAAAGCGCCGCGCCGCCAAAAACCGGAGACGCCAAAAACCCGGCTGCCGGCGGAGCGGATCAGCCGGATGAGGAAGCGCTCCTCTACGACCTGACGCGGTTTTTCCTGTTCAGAAATCTTGAGACCTGCATCCGTGCCGCACAGGCATCCGATCCGTTCGACGGAGTGAGTTCGCTCTACAAAAATCCGGATGACGGCAATTATTACCTCATCCTGCAGAAGGCAGATGCGCCTGCCGATCAGTTCAACCGGGTCTGCAACATCCTTTCGGAATACGGACTCTCGGTGGATTTCATCCCGGGCATCGAGCAGCTGTTCGCGGAGCACATGAATACGATCCTTTACGGACAGGCGTTGGGAGATCTGCGGTCTTTGTAAACCATGTGGAAATCGTTGCAGAAATATAATCATTTTGTTTTTCAGGAGGAAACAACAGAAATGGCAAAGAAAATTACCAGAGATATGACCATCGGTGAGATCATCACCATTAATCCGAATATGGCCGGCGTTCTGATGGCCGGCGGCATGCACTGCGTAGGCTGCCCGTCTGCACAGGCCGAAACGCTTGAAGAGGCTGCCTTCGTCCACGGGATCGATCCCGAGGTCCTTGAAGTCAGGCTGAACGCTTTCATGGAAGCCTACGAGGCGGAAGCTCAGAAGCAGGCATAAGCACACGTACACGTGAATCAAAACCCGGGGATCTTAAGGTCCCCGGGTTTTTTGCTGTTTCCTGTTTTTATTTCCTGGTTATTGTTTCCCGGTTCATGCAAACGGATCGACCACGACCGGCATCTGCCTCTTGTGCATGTTCCGGCGTTCCCTGTCGGCGATCTTCGCGTCGATCTCCGTGTCGCCGCAGCTGCCAAGCCGGATGAATTTGTGAATATCCAGGTACTTTAAGCCCATCCGCTCCTCATCGCTGAATCCGGACAGTCCGTCAGTCGGTGTTTTCTCCACCAGATCCCTGGGAAGCTCCTCCATCGTCAGGCCGACCTGGACCACTTCAATACTGGTCACCCTGCCCAGCAGAGAGAAGTCGCAGGACGTATCGCCGTCCTTTGTGCAGTAGCCGACCGTTGCCTCGGACAGATTGCCGGTGCCGACAAGCCTTGCGCCGATCGCCTGGGCGATGTAGCGAAGCGTTGTCATGCGAAGACGCGGGCCCACGTTGATATCGCTCTCCCTGCTGTAGGGAACCGGGAATCCGGCTTCCGGATCCGGCTCGATCTGGTCCGTCACCTGGCGGAGCGCTTCATGCATCTTTCCGATATTGACGGTTCTGTGAGGAATATCCAGCGCTTCGCACACCCGCACACTGTCGGAAATATCCTTCTGCGTCCCGTCGGGCAGCATCACACCGTACACATTTTCCTTCCCCAGCGCCCTTGCACACAGGGCGGCACACACGGTGGAATCCTTTCCGCCGGAGATTCCGATCACCACCTTTGAGAAATTCTGTTCCTTTGCCAGCTTTCTGATCCCTTCCACCAGACGGTCGCGCGTTTCAACCGCGTCAAATGTATACGCCTGCATGTGATTCTCCTTTCTTGCAATTCCCGCCACCAGCTCTTTTTCGCGGATCACAGCCTGTCTCACCGGATGTGATCCGCCCGATCAACTATACTTTACGGACCCTTCAGGCCTGTGTCAACTTTTATTTGCCCGCTCTGCCCCCGGCAAAATCCCGCTTGCAATTATCCATACACCATATTAAAATATCTTCATCTGAACATCTGCCGTCCATTCAGGCAGTTGTTGGAGACACATTTACTATCTATACATCTTGTATACAACAGGAGGAAAGAACTATGGCATATGTAATCAGTGATGAATGTGTAGCTTGCGGAACCTGTGCAGAAGAGTGCCCGGCAGAAGCCATCAGCGAAGGCGATGGAAAGTATGTCATCGACGCGGACGCCTGCCTTGACTGCGGTACCTGCGAAGCAGCATGCCCGACCGGAGCAATCTCAGCCGGTGAATAATTAAATCACAGCCAGTTAAACACTGGATATAAAAAAAGAACTCCGTTTCCGGAGTTCTTTTTTTATGTTCATACTGTCACTGTCACGTGATCCAGGTGCCAGATCTCGTTCACATATTCCATGATGGTCCTGTCGGAGGTGAACTTACCGCTGCTGGCCATGTTCATGATCGCCATTCTTGCCCAGCGCTTCTGGTCGCGGTACGCTTCCTCGACACGCTTCTGCGCGTCGGCGTAGGACTTGATGTCAGCCAGGATGAAATACTGGTCGGCTCTGCCGTACTTGTTTGTCAGCAGGGAATCGTAGATCTCCCTGAACATCTCCATATCACCGTTGGAGAAGGTTCCGTTGATCAGCTGCATCAGCACCCTGCGGATCTCCTGATCCGTGTTGAAGTAGTAGTTCGGATCATAACCGCCGTTCTTCTCATAATTGATGACCTCATCCGAAGACAGGCCGAAGATGAAGGCGTTCTCCTCGCCGACTTCCTCCACGATCTCCACATTGGCGCCGTCCATGGTACCGAGCGTCGGTGCGCCGTTGAGCATGAACTTCATGTTGCCGGTTCCGGAAGCTTCCTTGCTGGCCGTGGAGATCTGCTCGGACACATCCGCTGCCGCGAAGATCCATTCCGCGTTGGATACGCGGTAGTCCTCGATGAAGACGACCTTCAGTTTGCCGTTGATGCTCGGATCATTGTTGATCACATCCGCTACGGAGTTGATCAGCTTGATGGTCAGTTTGGCCCTGCGGTAGCCGGCAGCAGCCTTCGCGCCGAAGATGAAGGTTCTGGGATAGAAATCCTTCTCCGGATGATCCTTGATCTCATTGTACAGATACATCACGTGAAGGATGTTCATCAGCTGACGCTTGTACTCATGAAGACGCTTGACCTGCACGTCGAACATGGACCTCGGATCCACGTCGATGCCGTTGTTCTCCTTGATGTACTTCGCCAGGCGCAGCTTGTTCTGGTACTTGATGTTCATGAACTCATGCTGTGCCTTCTCGTCGTCCGCAAAGACCTTCATCTTGGCGATCTGGGACAGGTCCGTGATCCACTCGTCGCCGATATGGTCGGTGACCCAGTTCGCAAGCAGCTGGTTGCCGTGAAGCAGGAAACGCCGCTGGGTAATGCCGTTGGTCTTGTTGTTGAACTTGTTCGGGTACATCTCATAGAAATCCTTCAGCTCCTGATTCTTAAGGATCTCTGTATGGAGTCTTGCCACACCGTTTACGCTGTAGCCTGCCACGATCGCAAGATGCGCCATCTTGACCTGTCCGTCATAGATGATGGCCATTCTGGCAATCTTGTCGTGATTGCCCGGATACTTCGCCTGGATATCCAGGATGAAGCGGCGGTTGATCTCCTCAATGATCTGGTACACACGGGGAAGCAGTCTTGAGAACAGCTCGATGGGCCATTTCTCCAGCGCTTCACTCATGATGGTATGGTTGGTGTAGGCCACGGTCTTTGTGGTCACTTCCCAGGCCTCTTCCCACTCCAGACGCTCTTCATCCAGCAGGATTCGCATCAGCTCGGCGACTGCCACGGTGGGATGCGTATCGTTCATCTGGAAGGTCGCCTTTTCATGGAACTTCCTGATATCGCTGTGTTTCTTCTTATATTTCGCGATCGCGGCCTGCACGCTGGCGGAAATGAAGAAATACTGCTGTTTCAGGCGCAGCTCCTTGCCGGCGTAGTGATTGTCGTTGGGATACAGCACTTCCACGATGTTCCGGGCCAGGTTCTCCTGCTCGACGGCCTTCTGGTAATCGCCCTTGTCGAAATGGTCCAGCTGGAAATCGTTGATCGCTTCCGCGTCCCACACGCGCAGCGTATCGACCATGTTGTTGCCGTAGCCCACGATCGGAATGTCAAAGGGAACCGCCAGAACGGACTGATAGCCTTCCTGGATAAAGTGGTTCCTGCCGGTCTTCTCGTCGTATTCCACACGGACATAACCGCCGAAGCGGACTTCCTTGGCATATTCCGGACGGCGCAGCTCGAAGGGATACCCGTTTTTGAGCCAGT
>JAGCAV010000534.1 GCA_017652545.1 Lachnospiraceae bacterium | reverse complement strand
CGAAAGCATACCGCTTGGATTCGGGGTTTTCCGAGGTGGAATCCGGATGGGACCGCCAGTGATACAGGACTTTCGGAATATGGCGGATCCTGTCGGCGCAGCCTGAAGCCTCCACGCAGCGCAGCACAAAATCATAGTCCTGCGCTCCGTCAAACGAAGCGTCAAACTGCCCCGCCTTTTCCATAAGCGAGCGTTTCACCACCACCAGATGACAGAAATAATTCATGGAAGTCAGCAGATCCATGTTAAAGTCGCTTTTGAAGTGCGGCTGGAAATAGCTGCGGCCGTCCATGGTGACCTTGTCTTCATCACTGTAGATCATCTCCAGGTCGGGGTGCTCATTGATCTCACGGACACACTCATACAGCGACCATGGCGGCAGCAGATCATCGTGATCCGCGAAGGCCACATAATCGCCCCGCGCGATGGAAAGAGCCTGATTGGTGTTGTCGGAGATCCCCAGCGCAGTGCGGGTATCGATCACACGGATCCGCTCATCAGATGCTTCCAGCTTCTTCAGAAACCCGGTCAGCGGGGAATCCGCTCCGCTTCCGTCGGAAAGGCACAGTTCCCAGTTCCCGTAGGTCTGGGCACGGACGCTGTCCACCAGAGCCTGCAGGAGTTTCTCATCCGTTCTGTACATGGGAACCGCTATGCTGATCAGGGGCTGTATCGGGAAGGTCTGCCCGCGCTGTTCTTCCAGCTCCTCCTTTGAGGGCTGTACATGGGTCCTCCAGCTCATATAGCCTTCCCGCTGCCCTGTAAAACGTTCATGGATCTTCTGTCCGGCCCGTCTGACGGTCCTGGCAAATCCGTGGCGTTTGAAATAGGCCGCTGTCTTCTTCAGCGGGGAGAGTCTGATGGTCCCGTTTCCGATACCCTTTTTCAGGTTCAGCCTGTAGTGAAGCTGCCGGTTCGGCGATCCGACGCTCAGCGTGATCCGGGCGCCTTCCGGTCTGTCAAAGCTGACTTCGTATCCGAAACAGTCCGCATCTTCATCCCGGGCTTCGGGATAACTGTCCACAATATCCTGCCGGTAATGCCGCGTTGCCGTGCAGGGCAGCCGGTTCCCGCGCTCATCCCTGACGAGGAACCTGCAGGGTTCATCCGCAACGGCCCATCCGCCGATGAACACTTTCCCGTCCTGTATCCGGAAAGTCTCCAGATACCCGTCCGCCATGCGCTGCTCTTTCTTCAGGCGCTGCACGCTCACCCGGTAGATACAGGTTTTCCGGCCGTCATAAGACTGAAATACTTTCAGCAGCAAACCCCTTTTCCAGTCTTTGGGCAGCCCGATCCACAGATCATACTCCCGGTCAATGTTTTCGTATCCGATCCCCCGCGAAAAATATTTCTGCCGGATGCCGAGGCCTTCTCTCACGCCCATGCGGACCGGCACTTCCTTCCCGTCCAGGTATGCCAGGATCCGGCTGTCTTCCGGTGTATTGGTCTCAAAATAACCCTGCAGGACATACAGATCCGGATCACTTCTGTGAAATCTTGCGAGACTGACAACAAAGCTG
>JAGCAV010000533.1 GCA_017652545.1 Lachnospiraceae bacterium | reverse complement strand
TGCTGTTTGATCAGAAGACCGGGAATGCCCTTTGCGTGATCGACCTGGATACGGTGATGCCCGGACTGTCCCTCCATGATTTCGGGGACGCGATCCGTTTTGGGGCAAGCACTGCGGCTGAAGACGAACCGGATCTGAATAAAGTATCCTTTGATAAAAAAATGTATGATCTGTATCTGAAGGGGTATCTGGAAGCCTGTGGGGACAGGCTGACACGCAGGGAGATCCAGCTGCTGCCGATGGGGGCAAAGGTGATCACGTATGAGCAGGCCCTGCGGTTCCTCGGGGATTATCTGAACGGCGATATCTATTACAGGACACAGCGGCCGGAGCAGAATCTTGACCGTGCACGAACACAGATCAAACTGCTCGCGGACATGGAAAAACTGATATGACCGTGCATTGCGCCGGCATATAGGGTGCCGGCGAAAGTAATATATTTTAAGGAGGACAATATGAAAAAGAGAGTACTGGCAGGGTTGATCACATCAGCAATGCTTCTCGGCCTGTCTGGCTATGCCATCGCCGGGGAGGCAGTCACACTGAAGCTTGCAACATCGTTGTATGTCGAATCAAATCATCAGGCGGTCTTTGACAAACTCCTGGAAGCATACAATGAGCAGAATCCGGATGTTAAGGTCGAGATCTACGGCGAAGGCTACGATGGATTCTGGGACAGCATTACAACAGAGATCGCGTCCGGCTCGGAGGGTGATATTCTGCAGATCACGCCGTCCGAACTGAATTCGTATTATGCGCTGCGTGAAGGGGGCGCCTTCGAGAATCTCGATGATTACATTGCGGCTTCTGAAATCGTATCCGAAGACGGCCAGGTGGGTCAGAATGAATGTGTGATCGATGGCCACAATGTCGCGCTGTCCAACTATTCATATGGCAGTGCTGCCATCTTCTACAGAAAATCCATCCTTGAGGAATGCGGCATCGATCCGGCATCCATCAAGAACACAGACGATTATGTTGAGGCGATGCGCGCAGTGACCGAAAAGGGATATACCGGAATGGGCATCGTTGTCGGCTCCCATACCTTTACCTGGTCCGAGTGGGGCAGATTCTTCGTGCGTGCCGTAAGCGGTATCTACTTTGAGGATGAGGCCGGCCCCTATTCCGCGGATACCATTAACTGCAACGCGCAGGGCGTTGTCGACATGGCAAAATGGTGGCAGAGCCTGATCTCTGAGGGCCTGGTCGTAAGCGGAACAGACAAGTCCGATGCCCGTCAGATCTTCTGGAACGGAACTGCGGCATTCTGCATGGACGGTCCGTGGTTCATCGGCATGACCCAGGATGCAGGCGAGGATGTCTGGAATGATACGGGTGTCATTTCTCTTCCGATGGTTTCCTACAACGGCGAAGAATGCACACCGGCACCGGTCAACTATCCCTACATCATGACCATCAGCTCCAACTGTGAGCATAAGGATGAGGCATGGCAGTTCATCGAGTGGATGGCTACTGAAGATGCCCAGAAGGTCATCGCCGAGTGCGGCATGATCCCGAGCGCGAAAGCCTACTCCGAGAGCGACGAGTATATGAGCGGATATCCGATGCAGGCAGATATGCTTCAGTATTCCAACAACTATATCCTGACCCCGAATCCGACAACACCGGCATTCTCCGAGCTTGAGTCCATCATGAACGAAGCCTGCCAGTCCATGTTCGGTGAGGATCTTGCGGATCCGCAGGAGACGCTGGATGAAGCGGCCGAAGAGATGAAGGCCGTCATGGCTGAGTGGGAATGATCATCAGCTGAGGGCGCCGGCGGCGCTCCCGAACAGCGTTTACGCTCCGTGTGAATTCTGATTGTTATGAATGAAAAAGCTTCAGGAGGCCGGAACCCTGACCGGTTCCGGCCTCCTGAAGTATAAAGGAGCTGGTCTTTTGAAGAACAGAAAATACATAAGGCTCGGAAGAAATAAATACGGATATATATTTGGATGGCCGCTGATCCTGGTGATGTTTGCGCTGCTGATCTACCCGATCGTCAAGATATCCGTGATGAGTTTCCAGAACTGGTATCTTCTGAGGCCTGCCAAAAACGGCCGGTTTATCGGGCTTGACAATTTTAAAAATCTGTTTCGGGACAAATATTTTATCGCATCTGTAAAGAAAACCTGTCTCTATATTGCCATTACAGTTCCGATCCGGTATGTGCTCGGATACGTGACTGCAATCATGTTAAATCGAAAATTCGTCGGCAGGTCCATTGCGCGGGGCATTATCGTCATCCCCTGGGCGGTGCCTGAAGTTGTCACATGCCTGATCTGGATGCTGATGATGCAGAAGGACTATGGTATTATCAACACGGAGCTTGTCAGGTTCGGCCTGATCTCATCGGGGATCGGCTGGCTGACCAGCAATAAAGTGGCAATGACCTCAGCCGTTATTGTCAATATCTGGAAGGGATTTCCTTTTGTTGCCGTCATGCTTCTTGCCGGACTCCAGAGTGTTCCGGGTGACCTGTATGAGGCCGCCATGGTGGACGGGGCATCCGACTGGAAGCAGTTCTGGAATATAACGGTCCCGCAGCTGAGACCGATCTCGGCTGTGGTCTTCATGCTTCTGATCGTCTGGACGATCCGCGATTACGGGATCGTATATGTCCTGACAGGAGGCGGCCCGAGCCGGGCGACCGAGATCCTCACGATCTACATGTATAAAGAAGCATTCAACGATTTTAATTACGGCATTGCGGCCGCATGCGGATTCCTGATGATGGTCGTCGTCCTGATCTTTGTCGTCTTTTATCTCAGAGCACAGAAACAGGAGGGCATGGAATTATGAGGGCAAAAAAGCGCAGAAAAGATATTGTCACGTACATCGGAATCACGATCATTTGCCTGTTCTGCCTTCTTCCGGTCATCTGGATGATCTCCTGCTCGTTCAGGCCGACCGGCGAGATCTACAGCTACGGCGTTACACTGCTGCCAAAGAACTTTACGCTGGAAGGGTACATCAAGCTGTTCACGGAAAAGTCTTCGACCGTTGACTTCTGGGCATGGGTGAGAAACAGCCTGATCGTGGCATCGGCTTCCTGTGTATTCGGTCTGCTGGTTGCCTGCTTCGGAGGCTATTCCCTCTCCAAGTTCCGGTATCCCGGCAGAATGTCGATCGGCTATACGATCGTTGTCGCGCAGGTCATCCCGGGAACACTGCTTCTGGTCCCGATGTATATGCTGATGAGCAGGCTTAAGCTGGTGGATACGTTTATCGGGTTAACCGTACTGAATATCTCTTTTTCGGTTCCGTACTGCACCTGGATGATGAAAGGCTACTATGACGGCATTCCGTTCTCACTGAGTGAGTCCGGTGCTGTTGACGGCGCCAGCCAGTGGCAGATCTTTACCCACATTGTCCTGCCGCTTGCAAGACCGGGCATTGCAGTCACCGCATTCTTTTCATTTGTGAACTCATGGAATGAATACCTGTTTGCCAGCGTACTGATGAAGTCCTATCAGCTGTGGACGCTGCCGGTCGGACTTTCAAGCTTCAAGGGACAGTATACGGTTGACTATACGACAATGATGGCAGGCGGATCATTTATCACGATCCCGATCATTATCCTGTTCCTGCTCCTGCAGAAACACCTTGTTTCCGGCATGACGGCCGGTGCAGTCAAGCAATAACGCCTTTTCAGTGAATCAACCAGAACATGAATAACAGAAAATGATGAAGGAGGAGATGTTGTATGTATCGAATTGGTATTGTTGGTGCCGGGATCAGAGGAAAAATGTACGCGCAGACAATTCAGCAGGATCAGTATGCCGAGCTTGTCGCGATCAGTGATACATATCAGCCCACGCTTGATAAGGCGCTGGAACTGATCGCCGATGAGAAGGTGAAAGGCTTCAGTGACTTCAGGGAGATGATCGATACCTGCAGCCTGGATGGAATCATCGTTGCTGTTCCTGATTTCCTGCATCACGATCCCGTCATCTACGCGGCAGAACACAAGGTGAACATTCTCTGTGAGAAGCCGTTCTCCACGGACGTGAAAGAATGCGAAGAAATGCTTGCAGCCGTAAAGAAGAACGGTGTCGTATGCATGGTCGCTTTCGAGAACCGCTGGAACGAACCGATGGTTGCCATGAAGAATTATATCGATACCGGAGCACTGGGTGACATCATCAATGTGAATGCGCGCCTGAATGATAAGATCCTGGTTCCGACAGACATGCTCAAATGGTCAAAGGGCTCCAGCGTGGGCTGGTTCCTGTTCCCGCATCTGCTCGACCTGATCATGTGGTACAACGGCGGAAAGAAGGTCAAACAGGTCTACGCGGTCGGGACAAAGAAGGTCCTGACCAGGATGGGACTTGATATTTATGACTCGATCCAGGCGACCGTCACATTTGAGGATGACACAAATGCGACCATGACTTCCAGCTGGGTGCTCCCGAACAGCATGGCACTGACATATGATCTCAAGATGGAGATCATCGGCGAAAAGTCGACCGCATATATCAACACCCATGACCAGTGTGTCACGACCTACAGCGATCATGTGGAGAACCTGCATTCGATCGGAACGCCGATCGACGGGCTGCTGATCGGCAATTCGAACTTTATGACACATCATTTTATCAATGTGCTCAGAGGTGCGGTGACACTGGAAGCCACCGCTGAAAAAGGTGTTTACAACACGAAGGTCATTGCGGCGATTCATGAGTCCGCTGCTGCAGGCGGCAAGGTGATCAGGATTGAGGAATAAGCGGCAGAATGATCCTGCAGGAACACAGTCACTCTGATCCGTATCTGAATAACTGAATGTGATGATCCGGAACGGCTCGGCACGGACCTGTGCCGGGCCGCAGATCATTTTTTTCGTCGGGGAATAACAGGATGAAGCAGGGGAAAACATATCGGGTCCCGACCGTGAACGACACGGCCGCGCCTTTCTGGAGCTGGAGCAGGGATAAGGAACGGGCGGAAAACTATCCTGCCGTTGACATAGACAACTGGAGAGAAGAAGGTGAGATCGGGCCGGAAACACACGGCCGCGTGCTGTATATTCCGGGACGCGGCCTGGATGTTGCGCTGTGGTGCTATGAAGAACACCCGAGGGCCGTGTATCATAATCCCAATGACTATGTGCATACGGACAGCTGTATGGAAGCCTTTATCAATGTATTTCCGGAGAAACCGGCGTACGGGTATATCAGTGTCGAAATGAATCACAACGGTGCTTCTCACTGTTCCTTCGGAACCGGACGGTTTACGAGACAGTTCGTTCTTGCGAGAGGACTGCCGCATCCGGAAGTGCAGGTGACGGATTTTGAAGAAGGCGGACGCAGGGGCTGGTGCGCGCATGTCCTGATCAGGAAGGCACTGCTGGAAGCCCTCTATGAACAGCCGCTTCAGCTGGAGCCGGGGCACGTGATGAAAGGGAATTTTTACAAGTGCGGCGATCATACGGATCATCCGCACTGGGCAAGCTGGTCAAAGGTGGAAAAGCTTGACTTTCACACACCGGAAACATTTGGAGAACTGGAGATCATATGAAGATAACGGATGCGCACATTCATTATGACCTGAGTCTGGGAAATGAACGTGTCCTGGAGATACTGGCATACGAGAATGCGGACCGCGCGGCTTTCCTGTGCATACCCAAAGGCAGGAGCACGGACATGGAACGCGCCATGGATGAGGCGCTTGACTTCGCGGAGGAGGCAGCCGGATCCGGGATCAGGATCGATGTATTCGGAGGGATCGACCGGAACATCTATCTGCGGGAGGACGGGCAGGACGCAATGGCAAAACGGCTGCAGGGGCAGGTCAGGCTGCTGTCTGAGAAAGGCTGCGCCGGCATCAAGATGCTTGAAGGAAAGCCCAACATGAGGAAAGCCTTTCCGATCCCGGATTTTGACAGTGAGACCTGGGAACCGTACTGGGCGGAAGCGGAGAGGACGCAGATTCCGATCATCATGCACATGAATGACCCTGAAACCTTCTGGGATGAATTCGGAGTGGACGCGTTTGCGAGAAGCGCAGGCTGGCTCTACGATGACACATACGTGAATAATGAAGACCAGTATTCACAGATGGACAGGGTGCTTGCCCGGCATCCCGGTCTCCGGATCCTGTTCCCTCACTTTTATTTCATGTCCCTGCAGCTTGACCGCCTGGCAGCCATTTTCGACCGGTATCCGAAGGTCTGCACGGATGTGACGCCGGGAACGGAGCTGTTCCTGAATATGGGGACTGCAAGTAACCATGAAGATGCCCGCCGGTTTTTTATGAAATATCAGGACCGGATCATTTACGGAACAGACATTGGAGGCCGGCAGGTGATCAGAGAGGAACCGGCATTGCTGAATCTTGCAGAAAGCCGTGCCCGGGTGAACCTGGTCAGGACCTTTCTTGAAACGGAAGGGGAATACCTGCTCGAGGATGACGGGGCATATTTTACGGGACGCGGAAATGTGCGGATGACAGGACTTGGTCTGCCGGGTGAGGTTCTGGAGAAGGTCTGCCGTGAGAATTACAGGACTTTCTGCGATGTGAGAGCTGTACAGAGTCATACCCGGTTTTGAGATGCTGATCTTTTTGCAGGATGGAAAAACGGAATGATACGGTACACACCGTGAAGGAGTACCATATGGAGAACGGAAAAAAGACAAATACCGGACGGATCCTTTTCATCGGAGGCGCCATCGTCGTTGTGATCATGGTGCTTGGAACGATCTGGATCGGCCGCAGTGCGCAGAAGGATACGATCGACGCCGTCAGATCTGTCAGCATGCTGTATCTGGATGAGCTTGCAGGGAGACGGGAACAGGTCGTAGAGGATAACCTGAATGACAATATCAGGGTCATCAACATCGCGCTCGGAATGATCAGCGATGAAGATATGGGTGATCTTGAGCATATGCGCGCCTACCAGCGCAATGTCAAACAGCTGTTCAGCCTTGAGCGCTTTGCTTTTGTTGACGAGGACGGACTGGTCTATACCGCGGACGAGGATATCGTGGACGAGATCGATCAGTATGCTTTTGACTATAAGACCCTTTCCGGCCCTGAAATTTCGATCAAGAACGAAGAAAGCCCGGAAAAGAAGGTTGTGATTGCCGTTCCGATCCGGGACCGCGGACTGTCCATTAACGGAAAGCAGATGGTCGTATGCTTCATGGAGATCGATATGAACGTCATGCTGCAGGGCGTTTCCATGAAGTCACAGAGTTCCGAATCAACATTCTGCAATATCTATACCGACCAGGGCATTGCCCTGAGCAATACCGTTCTCGGCGGTCTTGCCGTAGAGGATAACCTCCTGGAAGCCCTGTCAAACGCGAAGTACGAGGAGGGTTATTCCTATGACCAGGTTGTCAGGGATTTTTCCGAAGGAAACAAGGGTGTCGTATCTTTCACCTATGACGGGATCCAGGAGACGATCAGCTATATCCCCGTCAGGGGAACGAACTGGCTGCTGACCTATCTGATCCGGGAAAGCGTTATCTCTGAGCGCATCGGCGCACTGTCGAACGGGATTCTCCGGAGAAGCCTCCTGCAGTCCGTTCTGACGGCGCTGGTGCTTGGCCTGATGTTTGCTTTTCTGGTCTCCCAGATCCGGA
>JAGCAV010000532.1 GCA_017652545.1 Lachnospiraceae bacterium | reverse complement strand
TGCAACGGCATTGCCTCAAATACCGATATGATCATAAAGGGCTGCACCGTACAGGCAGATGCCCAGGGAACGGGTGAGTTTACCACCTGGGCCGGCATCAGTACAAACTATGGCTCTTTGACGATCACATCTTCCGATGTGACGACAGCCGGAAATCCAAGCGGGATCTACGGCGGGACCGCGCCCGGATCGAAGATCCTGATCGAAGGGGGAACCGTCAGGGCCACCGGAACCAAATCAGCGATTTCATCCGCCAACCCGATTCAGATCAGTGATGATCTGACCGTGCTGGATCCTGTCGGCGGGAAGATGGGAAAGACATCATGGGAAGCCAGTCTGCCTTACGGCATCGTGACGGGAGATTCAAAGACAGCAGCCCATGCCGTCATCGGACCGGTGCCATCCGAGGTGAAGGAAACCATTACACCGGACACGCCTGTGAAAGGGGAGACACTGGAGGAGAAGATTCTGGGCCTGAAAGAGGAAGAGGACCCGGAGGGGACTTCTTTCGCCATCCTGCGGCCAAAGGGGAGCGCAAAGTCGAAAACATCCGTCAGGCTCAGCTGGAAAAAGATGGCCGGTGCCACCAGCTATGTTGTCTACGGAAACAAGTGCGGTAAGAAACATTACAGGCAGCTAGCCACTGTGAGCAGGACAAGCTGGACGCACAAGAAGCTGAAAAAGGGGACCTACTACAAGTATATCGTAGTGGCGAAGAAGGGCAGCAGTGCCATCGGCGCGTCCAAAGCCATCTTTGTGGCGACTTCGGGAGGCAAGTATGGGAACCCGAAGGGCGTGTCACTCGACAAAAAGACCCTGAAGCTGAAAAAGGGAAAGGCAAAAACAGTCAAAGCAGCCCTGAAGACCGGCGGACAGAAGGTCAGGACCTACCGCAAAATCCGGTTTGAGAGCAGCAAACCCGAGGTGGCGACCGTATCCGCCAAAGGGAAGATCAAAGCCGTTTCAAAGGGAAGCTGCTACATTTACGCGTACGCACAGAACGGGGTGTCCGCCAGGATAAAGGTGACTGTCAGATAGCGGCTTTCTCAAATACCATATCGGTCAGCGCATGGCTGATGATGCTCCAGGGATCGCTGTCCGGACGGATCCATTCCGCAATGAGGTCTTTCGGAAGGATGACGGGCATACGGTCATGAATCTTCAAAAGCGCTTCAGACGGCTCCCGTGTCAGGACCGTGAAATGCGGATAGCCGCCCTCCATCCTGTAAAGTCCGGCAAGCCAGGCAGCGGAAGCGCCTTCCGGCTGGATGACGTATTTGTCGCCGGTCCTGTAGCTGCCGTCCGGCTTTTTCAGGTGTTCCCATTCGAAATACCAGGAACAGGGGATGATGCACCGGCGCCTGGCCCAGCAGTCTCTGAAGGTCGGTTTTTCCGCCGCGGTTTCCGATCTCGCGTTGATCAGCGGCCGGGACCTTTTGGTGGTCTCCCGGTCCGGCGCTGAAAAACCCCAGATCATGGGGAAGACCGACGGGCTGCCGTTCCTGTCTGTGGCAATGACCGGCGCGATGTCGGCAGGGCGCACTTCCCCTTCTGTTTTGACCGGGCGGCCGAGATCATGGACCATCTTTTCCGCCAGAGAAGAACTTCTGGCGCGTTCCACGATCGGCCTGAGTTCCGGTGACATTTCCATATAGTATCTGCTGCACATTTGTCTGTTCTCCGCCAGTTTTGCCTGACAGGACGCTTATCACTTTATGTCGGATATATCCTCGAGGGGGATGTCCTGGCCGTCAATGGTAATGGCATATCCGGTTACCTTTTCTACAAAACCTGTAATGGTATTGTAAGTCCCTTCCTGCCCGTATGCAAAGCTGTTTTTGTCGGCACAGGGAACAAACCGGGTGACCGCTGCTGCCGGCCTGTTTTTCCGGGCTTCCTTTCCGCTGCGGGTCAGGACG
>JAGCAV010000531.1 GCA_017652545.1 Lachnospiraceae bacterium | reverse complement strand
TCAATACCAGGCGCCTGGGATCGAACCCGACCGCCTCTCCGAGCCGCCGGTAGTTTTCCCGGACGTTTTCCTCCCTGTCCCCTCTGGTAAAGGAGAGGTTCATGGAACCGATCTCCCCCCCGCTCACGCCACCCAGACGGGTGGAAAACCCATGGATCAGCCAGTCCTGTGCATCCAGCTGAGGAGCTGTCAGCCAGACCAGGCCGTCCTTCCTGTGAGGGATCAGACGGTCCTTATCCTGTTCACGCTTCTTTCTTTTTGCGCTCACTCCGGGGAGCAGCTGCACTTTCTCATATTCACTCATGTTCAGCCTTTCACACTATCTCCGCCTGACGGAATTCCGTTTCAGCGGAATATAGTCAAACGCATTGCGGATCAGTCCGATCCTTTCTCCGAGGATACCAATCACATCAAAACGGCACGGGCAGTTCTCACCGAAGCCGTGCGTGATTCTGTAGTAATCGGCGCATCTGCAGATGACATACTGTTTTCTGTCATCGACAGCCTCAAAAGGTCCTCCGCGCTTTTTTGTCTTCCTGTACTTGACCTCCGCAAACACAAGGATGTCCCCCTCGCGCGCGACGATGTCGATCTCTCCCGTCCTGCATCTGAAATTATACTCCAGGATCCTGAAA
This sequence comes from Lachnospiraceae bacterium, assembly GCA_017652545.1. The sequence continues at coordinate 1,203 of JAGCAV010000531.1, read as the reverse complement.
CCTTCGCGTTCAAGAAAGGCGCCTGCGATATGTTCATATCCGGCGCCGACGCGGCGCAGATTGCGCCTTTCCTGTCTTTGGTTCATTCCTGTTTCCGATACGGGTCTTTCCTCTATTTTTCCGGTCCCCTGTTCTTTTCTCCCTGCATCTGTCTGCATATGATGATCTGTTCTCTCTCCCGAACGTCTCACCTGCCGGCCCGGCTTCCTACACGAATTTTCTGATAAACGTTTTCCTGTGGATCGGAGTCGGTCCGTATTTTTTGATGGCCGCGATATGGTTCGCTGTTCCGTATCCCTTGTGGACGGCAAATCCGTATTCAGGATAGACATCGTCATATTCGTCCATGATCCTGTCCCTGGTCACCTTTGCGATCACACTGGCCGCGGCAATGGACAGGCTTTTCGCATCTCCCTTAATGATCGGGATCTGTCTGATCTTCACCTGCGGAATCGTCACCGCATCGTTGAGCAGTGTCGCCGACATGACCGTCAGCTGTCCCAGCGCCTCGCACATGGCTTCATAATCCGCCTGCAGGATATTGATCTCATCGATCCGCACCGGCCCCACGATCCCGACACCGACGCTGATGGCCTTCTCCATGATCTCATCGTAGAGCATCTCCCGCCGGGCGGGTGTCAGCTTTTTCGAATCATTCAGGTAAAGGATCTCACAGTCTTCCGGAAGAATGACGGCACCGGCCACAACAGGACCTGCCAGCGGTCCCCTGCCCGCCTCGTCCACGCCGCATACCGGCCCGAACCCTGCATATTCATGCTCATACATGCGCATCCGGTCAAGACGCTTTCTCTCCTCCGAGAGCGCTTCCAGATGTTTTTCCGCTTTTCTGACAAGGGCTCTCACCCCTGCGCGTTCGTCCTCCGCAAAAAGCCGGATCAGCCGGTTTTCTTCTCTTTCATCGGCCTCCTGAAAGCAGGCCCTGATCTCACTGATACTCTGTTTTTCCACGCACACTCCAACTCTGTCTTCAGCTCTTAGCTCTCACAGAAACCTCATTTTATCAAACGGCCACAGCTTAAGCAGCGCTTTCCCGACAAGATCTTCCCCCCGGATCGTCCCGATGATCGGGTCTCTGCTGTCGGAACTGTCAGTCCGGTTGTCACCGAGCGTAAAATACTCATCTGCGCCAAGCGTGATCATGGATGAAGCAAGACCGCCGTTGGCAATGTCGTCAAAGGCATA
>JAGCAV010000530.1 GCA_017652545.1 Lachnospiraceae bacterium | reverse complement strand
TCCCGGAAACCTGTGCCATCCGGCAAACCTTCTGTCAGCTGTTCACCGCTGCCAGCACTTTCTGAATGCGTCCCGTCAGCTCGTCGAACTGGTCCGGTGTCAGAGACTGTGCACCGTCGCAGAGCGCGTGAATCGGATCATTGTGCACTTCGATCATCAGACCGTCCGCACCGCAGGCTGCGGCGCTCAGTGACATCGACGGAACCAGCGCCGCCCGTCCGGTCGCGTGAGAGGGATCCACGACCACCGGAAGGTGTGTCAGTTCATGCAGTACCGGCACGCAGGAAAGATCCAGCGTGTTGCGGGTGGCTGTCTCGAACGTCCGGATTCCGCGCTCGCAGAGAATAATATTCTCATTTCCGCCTGCCATGATGTACTCGGCACTCATCAGCAGTTCCTGCAGCGTATTGGCAAGGCCGCGCTTTAACAGGATCGGTTTCTGCGTATGTCCGAGTTCCTTCAGCAGCTCAAAATTCTGCATGTTGCGGGCGCCGACCTGGATCAGGTCAACATCATCAAAGTACTTCAGGTGCTCAATGTTCATGATTTCCGTCACGATCGGCAGTCCGGTCTCCCGCTTTGCCTCAGACAGCAGCTTCAGTCCGTCCTCATGCAGGCCCTGGAAAGCGTAGGGGGATGTGCGCGGCTTGAACGCGCCGCCCCGCAGCAGGCCCGCGCCGGCTGCCTTCACGCGCTGAGCAACTCCAATGATCTGCTCTTCCGTCTCGATCGAACAGGGGCCGGCGATGATGCAGAAATGCCCGCCGCCGATCCTGACGCCCCCGATATCGATCACCGAATCCTCCGGGTGAAACTTGCGGCTGGCTTTTTTGAAGGGCTCGCTGACGCGCCGGACCTTCTCGACGATGTCCAGGCTTTCCAGCAGTTCCTCATCGACGGCTGATGTGTCGCCGACAAGGCCAAGCACGGTACTGTCTTTTCCGACCGACACATGGACATCCAGATTCTGGGATTTCAGCCATGTGATCAGCTGCTCTCTTCTTTCTACACTGACACCTGATTTTAATACTGCAATCATACTCTACGCTCCTGTCCTGAAAATTTCCCCGATACGATAAAAGGGACTGTCCAGTGTTCTGCACTGTACAGTCCCAGATCAAACATGAAAATCCGTTCTACCCACAGCACAAAACACCTTAGCTTGTCATGCTAAAGTAAAAATAAAAGCTGCGGTCTGTAAAAGAACGTTTCATCATAATCTTTTCCGCCTCCGATGATTGTCTACCATACACCCGAACCCCCCGGGACGTCAAGCCCAAACTGAAGAAGACCCGCTGCCGGTTCTTCCTTTCCGGATCTCTTCCCCCGTCTGTGTGATCCAGGCGATCAGCCTGTCAAAACCCTCTCCGGTCTTCGCGCTGACCGGCAGGATCAGGGCATTCGGATTCAGCTGGCGGATCCGCTCCATGGCAAGCTCCATGCTGAAATCAAAGTATGCAAGCGTATCGATCTTGTTGATCAGTACCAGATCACTTACCTGGAACATCAGAGGATATTTCAGCGGCTTGTCATCCCCTTCCGGTACGCTCAGGATCATGATGTTTTTGTGAGCGCCTGTATCAAACTCAGCCGGACAGACAAGATTGCCGATGTTTTCCAGGATCAGCAGGTCAATATCCTCAGTCGGATACTGAAGCAGGGTCCGGCTGACCATATCCGCGTCAATGTGGCACAGGCCGCCGTTGTGGATCTGC
>JAGCAV010000529.1 GCA_017652545.1 Lachnospiraceae bacterium | reverse complement strand
TGAAGTACTGCTGGATCGGGGGCTACACGTCTGTAAGGAACAACGCGGCTTTCGGGCACTGGATCACCGGCGAGCCTTTCACCTTTACGGCATGGTATCCCGGAGAGCCGTCGCGTAACGATCATGACGGAACGCCGGAGTTCTACCTGATGCTCTGGAACGTGGAAGGGGTCTGGTCCTGGAACGATCAGAGGGATGATCTGATCGCCACCGGGCTGCCGTATTTTGTCGGCAATATCGGGTATATCTGTGAGTACGAGTCCTGAAGAAGTGTGGAGTGTGAAGTTTGAAGAGTGGCATCTGGAGAGTTGAGAGTGGAGATACTATGCTGTGGGGTCTGATCTTTTGCCTTCTGGCTGTGCTTTCCGTTTTTGCCGGGCCGGTATCAGCGGATGAGGCCGGACTTATTCAGGATGAAACATATGGCATGATGCAGGCCGGTGAGTCCGGAAACATCAGCGGGCAGAATGAAATGGCTGTTCAGGAGGCTGAGGTTGAACAGATCCTCTCTGCCATGACGATGAGGGATAAGATTGCCCAGATGTTCGTGGTGACGCCGGAATCCCTGACCGGATATGAGCATGTCACGGCTGCCGAAGAGGCAACGCGTGCCGCCGTCAGCCGGCTTCCCGTGGGCGGACTGATCTACATGGGAGCAAACCTGGAGAGCACGGAACAGATCACCCGCATGCTGTCCAATACCATGGACTACAGCATGGAAAGGATCGGGCTTCCCATGATATTGTGTATCGATGAGGAGGGAGGCAGTGTCAGGCGGATCAGCGGCAGAGGCATTGCGGATGCGCCGGATATCCCGTCCATGCGCTCGGTGGGAGATGCGGGTGATGCGCAGACAGCTTTCTTCTATGGGGAACAGATGGGAAGGTACCTGTCGGCGCTCGGCTTTAATGTGGATCTGGCCCCGGTGGCTGACACGCTGACTGAGGGGAATAATCAGGTCGTGGCTGACCGATCCTTCGGCTGGGATCCGCAGATGAATGCCGCCATGTGTACAGCCGTTATGCAGGGGCTGCATGAATATGGTGTGGCCTCGACGTTCAAGCATTTTCCCGGGCACGGATCGACCAGTGAAGATTCCCATGCGGGATATGCCGTATCATATCAGACAATGGAAGACCTGCTATCGTGCGACCTGATTCCTTTTCAGGCCGGCGCGGATAACGGGACGGAGCTGATCATGACAGGACATATCAGCCTGCCGAATGTGACCGGGGATGATACGCCTGCCACGCTGTCCCACATGATCGTGACGGGCATTCTCAGGGAAAGGATGGATTATGAAGGCCTGATCATCACGGATGCCCTGGAGATGGGCGCCATCACGCAGAATTATTCTTCCGGGGAAGCCGCCATCAGGAGTATTGAGGCAGGAAATGACCTGATCCTGGAGCCGGCAGATCCTGACCAGGCGTATCGCGGGGTCCTGAATGCGGTGGAAAGCGGACGGATCAGTGAGGAGAGAATCAATGAGTCACTGAGGCGGATCATCCGGTTCAAGCTGATGATCCGGGACTGGGATGCAGGAACCCTTTGATGTACCGGAAAGCGCCGCGGATGTGGATTCCGCGGCGTTCTTGATAATACAGGTGAAATGTGTATAATACTTCTTGTCGGCGGCCGGCCATATGACAGCGGGCATAGAAGCGCCGGTACAGCTATCAATACTAGGATGCAGAGCAGGGAAGATGAGAGAAGAACTGACACAGAAGGACGTTGAAAGAATCAGGGAAGAGATCGAGCATCGGTCCGGCGAGGTGCGCACGGAGATTCTTGATGCTCTCAAGGAAGCAAGGGCCCAGGGAGACCTGAGCGAGAATTTTGAATACTACGCGGCCAAGAGGGAGAACCGGAGAAATAACAGCCGGATCAACTACCTGGAAAGGATGCTCAGGACCGCAAAGATCATTTCGGATGAATCGAAGGATGACGAAGTCGGCCTGAACAATACAGTCGAAGTATATATGCCGGAAGACGATGAAACGGAGGAATACCGCCTGGTCACCTCGATCAGGGGCGATTCCCTGAGCGGTAAGATCACCATTGAATCCCCGCTCGGAAAAGCGCTGATGGGGCATAAGGTGGGAGATACGGTGATCGTCAGGGTCAATGAGAACTACAGTTATCCGGTTCAGATCCGCGCGATCAGGAATACCGGAGACGACGGGACGGATCAGATCCGCAGCTACTGAGGCGGGTTTAGTTATTTGACAGGCAGCAGAAAGAAGGGACAGGTTACAGCAGGTGGGAAAGAAGAAACCCCTTATCAAATGGCCCGGCGGGAAGTCGGGAGAGATCGCACAGCTGATCAGGTTTGTGCCGGAATATGACAGATACGTGGAGCCTTTTGTGGGCGGCGGCGCGCTCTATTTTTATCTTGATCCTGAAAAAGCGCTGATCAACGACAACTCCGAATACCTGATGGAGTTTTATACACTGGCAAAAGCGCAGGATCCGGAGTTTAAGAAACAGCTGACGATGTATGACCGCGCTTTCCGGGGACTGATCGCGGCATGCAGGGAAAATGAGGACAGGCTGCGTGCCATGTTCAGGCTGTATCAGGTGGCAATGAGCGAAAAGCTTGACATTGCAGGGACCGGTATTCATGAAGGCCTCTGCCTGCAGATCGCCCGGGAAGGTGCCCGTGAGAACGCCGAGGTAAAGAAGAAAAAAGCCGGACGCGCCGGGAAAAAGAATGATGTCACAGCGGAAGGGCCTGATCTTCTGGAAGGCCTGGTGTCTGACAGGGAGGCATACCTGCGCACGGTCTGCGAGTCGGTTGAAAACAAGATGCGGCGTACGGTCATGAACCATCGCAGGAAGCCCATGAGCGAGGAAGACATCCTGGAAAACCTGATCACCGGGTTTACCGGTGGGTTCTACCT
>JAGCAV010000528.1 GCA_017652545.1 Lachnospiraceae bacterium | reverse complement strand
GGTGGTGTTTCCGGCATCCGCCCGGGCCACGACGATGATCATCGCGACGATCAGGATCATCAGCAGCGCCGCGACGGTGATCAGTGTGGACATCTTTACCTTCATGTTAAACAGCCTCCCTTCTTCCGATGATCTCCGCCAGCATCTGCCGGATCTCCCGCAGCTCCGCGGCGATCTCCTGCATACTGGCGTTCTGGTTCCTCTCCGCTTCCTTGTAGCCGTAGCAGGACAGGAAGCTCTTCCGGCTGATCAGCACCCGGTTCCCGCTGATCCGCACCGCGAATGGCAGCTGCCCGTTCCTCGCGTACCAGATCAGCCGCCCCGGGTCCATCTTCATGACTTTCGCCGCGGTCGCCGGCGTGATCCAGTCGCCAGACATAGCTTTGATATCGTCCAGCGTCATTTGGTTTCATCTCCTTTGTTAAGATTTCTAAACTTTCACGGCAAAAAAATATTCCGTGACGGTCCCGGGTTCAAGCTCAAGAAGCTGGCAGGCCTTCTTGATCTCCGCCTGAGTAAAGTAATAGTAACCGGTCAGTTTGTTCGACAACGTTGCTTCGGAAACTCCCAAGGCTTCGGAAAAGGCCTTCTGAGATCCGAACTTTTCCTTGATGCGTCCAGAGAGCTTACTGTAATCAAAGAAAATTCTCTCCATCCGTGGCACCTCCTTCCCCTATATTTTGTGGTTTAGATTTCTAAACCTCCACCATTATAAACATTAGCAGTTATCATTGTCAATAACTATTTTTAGATTTCTTAACATTTTATTTGAGTTTTCTATAATAATGTGGTATCCTGTGTGTGGGAGATGATTTTATGACCGAGTTTCAGGAAAGACTTTTGAAAGCAATCGCCGAACGGAACATAACCGCAGCTGAGCTTTCCAGGATCACAGGAATTGATAAGGGATCCTTAAGCAACTATATTAATGGGCTCTATGCACCGAAGCAGGATAAATGCTTTCTATTGGCCAGGGCTTTATGCGTGGATCCAGGATGGTTAATGACCGGGGACGAACCGTCTCAGAAGCAACTCGCAGAGGAAAATATGCTTGTTGACGCGTATCGTCACGCAGACGAAGGTACAAAATCAGCAGTCCGTAAACTGCTCGATATTAAATAAAGGAGGGAAAAACGATGAAGAAACTGCTCACCATCATCCTGATCCTCGCGCTGGCCGTGCCGGCGCTCGCCCTGGCGGAAGAAACGGACCCGATCGTCGGGGCCTGGTATGTTATCTTTAATTATAAAGAATTACCTCCACAGCCTGCGATTGAAGAAAAGGACTATGTGGTGAATGTGTTTGTCTTTGAACCTTCAGGAGCGTTAACGTTCTTTGCTCTGGATGCGAAAAAAGACAACACGAGAGAAGCATACGCAGATATATCCGGGAAATGGACAAAGAAAGACGACAAATATACTTATAGCGGGATAGGGATTGGAAACAATCTTGGCTTGGAATTAGATGGAGATATCATAAAAGTTCAAATAACAGATAATATTTGGTACGTTATGCACAGGATGGAATGGGACAGCTTTTACGACACCATGATTTATAGATAAAGGAGTCGACTCTGAATGATCTGTCCGAAGTGTAAAACGGATCTGGTACAATGTACCAACTACTGTCCGAATTGTGGAAAGAAACTGTCAGCGGATCAGAAGAAACGCAGGACGAAGAGCCGCGGGAACGGAACCGGCTGCGCGTACTACGATCCAATTCACCGTTACTGGGTCGCCCAGATCGTTGACGGATATAGGGATCTGCCGGCCTTCGACCTGGACAACCCGGAGAACAGGAAGCAGAAAATCCCGATCAAGAAGACGAAAGCCGGCTTTAAGCGCAGGGAGGACGCGCTGGCCTACTGCGCGGAGCTGAAGAACGGCCCGCAAAAGCCCGTCCTGGCCCCCACGCTGGAGGTTTACTGGAACACTTACCAGGACGGCCAGTACAAAGCCCTGAGCGCGTCAAAACAGCAGGCATACCGCACAGCATGGACCAACCGCCTGGCATCCATCGGAGGGACACGGATCGACCAGCTGACGGTCGCGGATCTCCAGAAACTGGTCGACGATAAGTGCAACAGCTATTATACCGCCCGGGATGTCCGCACGCTGCTGATCAGCCTGTTCAGGATCGCCGCCGCGGATGGGTACGCCCGGCAGGAGATCCCGACATTCATCCAGCTGCCGAAACTGGAGGAAAAGGAGCAAACGCCCTTCAGCGAGACAGAGCAGGCGTCCCTCTGGAAGCTCTACGAGGGCGGAGATCTCCGTGCGGCTGTTCCGCTGCTGATGATCTATACCGGCATGATGCCCGGCGAAGCGATGACGCTCCGTGTGGACCAGATCGACATTCCCGGCCGCCGGATCCACGGCGCCGGCATAAAGACGAAAGTCCGAAAACAGACCGACATCGTCCTGGCGGACGACATCGTTCCGGTGGTCGAGGAGCTGATCGCCCACGCGCAGCCCTCCGGATACATCTGGAAGCGCGTCGAGGACGAATGGTACGCGAACTATTACGACGTGCTGACGGCCGCAAAATGCCGCCGCCTGACCCCGTACAGCTGCCGCCACACGACCGCGACCGCGCTGGCAATCACGGAAGGCATCGCGCCGCAGACCGTGAAGAAGGTCATGCGCTGGAGCACCAGCAAGATGCTGGACCGCTACGCGCACCCGGATCAGGCCGACGCGCTTGAGGCCGTGAACGCGATCAAAAAGGACCGCTGAAATGGTTGTACTACCGAGTTACTACCGAGCGCAAACCGTGGAGCGATTGATTTTACTATATCATATCCTCCCCTGCTAAGGGAGTAGTGTCAGTGATGGCAGCCCGGGTTCAAATCCCGGCTTCTCCGCTTAAACCCGCGAGAAATAAAGCGCTCGCGGGTTTTTTCATGCCTTCGCGGGATACTCAAAAACACGCCAAAAAACGCACGCAAAATTGGTCTACTACCGAGTTACTACCGAGAGAAAAATGGCACAAAAAAACCGCCCC
>JAGCAV010000527.1 GCA_017652545.1 Lachnospiraceae bacterium | reverse complement strand
TGCAACGGCCGCCATCACGGTGAGAACTTTTTTCCATGCCTTTCTCATAAGAATAACCTCCTTCGTGTAGAATGAATTGTTATCATACAAATGCATCCTACGCGAAGACAGATTCGTCTTCCAATTGAAAGCGCTTCAAAAATGTTTCATTTTGAAACATTTTGAAAACCCCTGATTATCCTTGAAACAAGTGAAGAATCATGTTATACAAAATGATAGTTCACTTTTTCAAAACGATTTGTCCGTTTTTTTGATATCATGAGTGTTTCATTATGAAACATTTACATCTTCTCGCCTGCGCGCCTTCTCCGGAGCTGGTCCAGACTTACAGGAAGATCGCCGCGGAATTTGCTTCTCATCATACTCAGATCATCGTCGGCGGGGCGCAGCAGGCTGCTTCCTTCCTTGAAATGCACGGTTCAGCCTCCCTGGATGCTGTCATCATCCCTGCCGGTTCCATAGAAAGGCTGACCGGTGTGACCGATCTGCCTGTCATCGAAACGGAACTGACAGTACTGGACGTCCTGCGCGTGATCCGTCAGACACAGCAGTACTGCAGCGAGATCGCCATCGTTGTGCATGCGCTGCACGCCCGCCTTGTCCGGCAGGTCTGCGAGATCATGCAGTATGACTACCGGATCTTTACTGTCAGCACACAGAAAGAAACCAGGCAGCTGATGAACAGCCTGTATGATGAAGGTGTTGAAATGCTGATCGGGGAAGCGGATATCGCGCAGGCTGCGAGCAAGGCGGGCATCAACAGTGTTATTCTCACTCCGGGTGAGGACGACATCCGGAAATCATTTCAGCAGGCGCAGGCAGCCTGCATGATCTCTGCAGCAAACAGGGACAGGCTTTATCTTTTCAGGCTTATGGCAGACCAGAGCCCTTTTTCTCTCGCCATTCTTGACAGCGCCGGCACTTTTTTCTATACCAATACCAGACTCCATTCTGATCTGAGCACGCAGACGCCTTCTCCCCTGCAGTCATTTTTAAGACGGTCAGCTCCGCAGGTCTTCGAACGCCGTTACATACATATCACCAAAAAGCTGTCTGAAACAACTTTCGAGATCTGGGGAAAGGCCATGGAGATCCAGGAGAGCAGCTACGCGGTTTTCTATTATCGGGAGGCGGGAAAATATCTTCCCCGGCAGAGTGTTATTTCCATAGAGAATTATGATGAGATTCCTGCCCGCCGTCATTACTTTTTTAACACCGCAGCTTACCTGCAGCCCATACGGAAGCAGATCGAGAGCACCAATAAAACAAAACTGCCCGTACTGATCTACGGGCAGCCAGGTACCGGACGTCAATATGTGGCCAGACAGCTCCATCTGCAGGGGAGCGAAAAGAATGATCCTTTTGTCTTTGTCAAGTGTAATACGCTCACGGAAAAGCTCTGGGAGAACATGATCGCCGATCCGAATTCTCCGTTATACGGGAACAGCTATACCCTGTATTTTCACGATATCCATACGCTTTCCCTTCCCGTCCAGAATATGATCACAGATTTCATAGAAGATACCCACCTCCCGCAGCGCTGCCGGATCATCTCCTCGACCACAAGGAATCTGGCGGAGAGCGTCGCCTCTGAGCATTTTCTTCAGAAGCTCTACCTGATCACAGGCTCATATACGATCCGTATACCGACCCTGAACGACCGGATGAATGAACTCCCCTCTTTCTGCGGGATCATACTGAATCACTTTAATGAAAGGCTGTCCCGCCAGGTGATCGGGTTTGACGAAGATGCGCTGCGGCTTCTCAGGCAGCTGCCCTGGACACTGAATTTCGAGCAGCTCCAGAAAGTGATCCACCAGCTTGTCGCTGATGCCAGCGGTTCGTACATTACCGCCGGAGAGATACAGGAAAGCTTCTCTCCCATCCTTCCTGCCGCATCTTCAGATGCGGAACACGCTGTTCATCTGTCGGGAACTCTGGATGAGATCGAGGCAGAGATCATCAGCAGCGTACTGGCCGAGGAACATATGAATCAATCCGCCTGCGCAAAACGTCTCGGGATCAGCCGGAGCACATTGTGGAGAAAGCTGCGCATCTAATCGATGGCCTTGCGCTCCTTCAGTTCCAGAGTGAAACCCAGCTTTTCCTGCGTATCAAAGTACGCATAGCGTTCAAAACCCTTTTCCTCAAGAAAAGTCATCGCCAGTCCGTTGCTCTCAAGGAATTCGACATGGTCCTTGAAATCATTGACACAGAATGAGATAAAGCAGACGCCGGGACCGTGCTCTTTCAGATATGACAGCCACGGACTGGGCCGTTCGTCGCATGGCTGAACGATCTGGAGATAGATCGGATTCAGATCCACAATGAACCAGGTAAGATCCGCGTTGACCCTGGTCCCACCGTATTCCTGATAGCTTTTGGGATAGTAATCCTTCTTTGGACGCTGTCTCTTGATCACGATCCGATCTTCCAGAGAGAACAGCTTTTCATAGTACTGTGCCGCTTCATGGATATCCTTTACAACAATACCGACTTTAATGATATAGTTGCTTCCGATCTTCTCAATCATATACCCCTCCATCCCGTAAATCCCGTGAGGAATCCGGTAATATAATCACATCAGCGAAGCAAAAAGACGCAGGCGGACACAGAACCATCCGGGTCATCTCCTTTTGAGGAACCTGACGATATCTTTCCTCGAGCATTTCTTATCCGCCCGCAGCAGAAGCCATCCCACGCTTGTGCGCGGAGGAAAAATGCAGATCGGCCACATGTGATGGAGGATGGCATCTGCCTGTATCCTGTTTGCTCCATACTCCTTCACGGCAATCTCCGCGCTTCGTCTGGGATGCGAATAGGCTTTCATAAAAGAGACACTCTCATGAATGATCTCATCTGTCATGCCGATATCATGAAGCAGGCAGGCACGGACGAGATCCCGGATATCCGTATGCGGATAGTGTCCCTTTTTATACAGATAAAGCGCATACTCCGTCACTGCCAGAGAGTGACGGGCTATGTTTGTTTTCATGTGATGTCCGGTATCCCAGGCCCGCCTGAAACGCTCGGATTCGAGGATATCCCTGCCTTCCCGTTCGATGATCGGATTCCCCCATCTCCACCCATGTTCCATACTTTTTCTCCCCGGAAGCTCACTTTCTCTCCGTTGTTCTGATAATCTGTTCCGTTCGCATCCGTCCACATACATTCCATTCAGACAATATTTTAGCACAGTATAATCTATTAAACCACATAAAATATGCACGCCGGCCTGCGTCGTCCGCCCATTAAACCAATACGGAATCGGCCATTCAGTATGCTGTGCGTGTGAACGGATTGAACACCACAAGCCCATGTTTCCCGGCATCTTGTCATCAGGGATAAAAACTGGCATAATAGTTTACACAGAAAACACAGTCGATACATGTCCGGTATATCCGGGAGAAAGGTGGTATCCGCTGCCTGAAAGGCTGCGGACTGAGGTGTAAGAAATGAAATACCGCGAATTCGGGAAACTTGGAATCAAAGGCTCCGCCTTCGGGCTGGGCTGCATGCGTTTTAACGGGAAAGCATCAGGTGACAGTATCATCGATGAGGGCAAAGCCATCTCCCTGATTCGAAGAGCGATCGACGGCGGCGTGACCTACATCGATACCGCCTATGTCTATCTGGATCAGACTTCAGAGATCGTTCTGGGGAAGGCACTCAGAGACGGTTATCGCGAAAGAGTGACCATCGCGACCAAGGTTCCGGTGGAGCATGTAAAAAGCCGTGAAGACATGGAAAGAGTGTTCGAGAGCGAACTTGAGAAGCTGCAGACGGACCATATCGACTTTTATCTCATGCACGCGATCAACCGGGAGCGTTGGGATTATTTCAAATCGATCGGTGCGCCGGCGTTTTTTGATGAACTGAAAAAAAGCGGGAAGATCCGCTTCAAATGCTTCTCCTTCCACGGACCTTACGATGAGTTTGAGTATATCCTGAAGGACTATGACTGGGACATGGTCCAGATCCAGTACAATTTCATGGACGTCTGCAACCAGGCAGGCACAAAAGGGCTTGAGCTTGCCGGAAGCATGGGCATTCCTGTGGTCATTATGGAAGGTCTTCTGGGCGGCCGCCTGGCGAAGGCGCCGGACAATGTACAGGCCCTCTACGATGCCTTCCCTGTAAAGCGCTCTCCCGTGGAATGGGCTTTTCGCTGGCTGTGCAATCATCCTGAGGTCGCTACGGTTCTCTCCGGCTGCAATGAAGCGGAGCAGGTCGACGATAACCTCCGCATTTTCGACACAGTGGAGCCCGGGATCATGACGCAGGAGGAACTGAAGCTGATCGATGATGTACGCGATGCCTACAACAGCCGCACGAAGATCGGATGCACTAACTGCCGCTACTGCATGCCATGCCCGAACGGGGTGAACATCCCCGGGCTGTTTTCCACCTGGAACAAGGTGTCGCTCTACGGCATTGATCCGAAGGAGGACGACGGTCTTAAGAGTATCATCAAAAACGGAAGTACGCCTGACAACTGTGTGGAATGCGGTGCCTGCGAAGAGGCCTGTCCGCAGCATCTGCCCATTATTGAGTCACTGAAAAAGGCCTGGGAGGAACTCTCCTGAGGCGGGATGCCGGCGGAACATGTGACCTGAAGATAAAGATCGTCTACATAGCCCCCTTACGGGTAAGCACGACTCCTACGGTCTTGAATAAAATATGAATGTCCTGCTTGAGGGACCAGTTTTCGATGTATTCCCGGTCCAGGCGGACCACCGTGTCAAAGTCACGGATCTTGCTGCGGCCGCTCACCTGCCAGAGGCCGGTGATCCCCGGCCGCGTAGACATTCTGGCACGGTGGAAAGGTTCGTACCGGTCCCATTCATCCACCGTCGGAGGCCGGGTGCCGACCAGGGACATATCTCCCTTCAGCACATTGAAGAACTGGGGAAACTCATCCACAGACAGGTCCCGAATCCATCCGCCGACTCCCTTTTTCCATCTCCCGTCGGGAAGCTCCTTCTGTCCGATGATCCTCGGATCATGTTCCATCTTGAACATGAGCTGGTCCTCCTGACCGCTCTTCTGCGCAAGCTGCTTCTTGCGTGCTTCCGCATCCTTATACATGCTGCGGAACTTGTACATCTTGAACTTTTTCCCGTTCTCGCCGATCCGGATCTGTGAGAAAAAGATGGGTCCCGGGTCGGACACGAAAATGGCCAGTCCCACGGGAATCGTGAGAATCACGGTGATCAGGGAACCGACCAGTCCTCCGGCGATATCCATGAGCCGCTTGAGCAGGACATCTCGACCCGTGATATAGCCAAGGGATGTCGTGATGGTCAGGTGACCACAGATCCATTCCACGTTTTTATGTCTTGATTCGATCTCGTCCAGGTTTGTGAGGGCGGTATGTATGGTAATGCCCATAAGCATAAGGCTGTTGATCAGGTCCACAGGCAGGTCGTCTTTGGGCGGCACATCCAGATATACCTCATCCACCCAGTTATTGGTCAGATACTGCTCCAGTGTATCGGCTGTGGCTACGATGGGGATCGTTTCGATCTCCGGAAACTGTCCTCTGAGTGAACGCAGATACTCCCGTGCCTTCGTTTCGGAAGGATCATCTCCCATAAGCGCAATGCCGCTGAACCGGTATATTCCGTAATTCGACCTGAGAATGCGCGGAATAACCGTGGGAATCTGGGAGGTTTCAAGCGCGATGAGGAGGGAATGCCGGTTGAGTATGTGATGCTTTTTCCTCAGAAAGCTCTTATATGTCTGTCTCATGATATAGCAGGTCAGGACATAAAGAGGGATGGAATAAACCGCGATTTTTGCCAGGTCGGTTTCAGGTGTCTGGCTCAGCAGCCGGAAGACCAGAAGGATGAGGATTACATATCCTGTCTGTGCAAGAAGCCTGATCATCTCATCCCAGGGCGTATGATGCAGCACGCTGTGATACGTATCCAGGACAATGATCACGACCAGATTTACCAGAGTGGCTTCCAGAACCATCCTCCAGAAAAAACGGGAAACGAGCACCCCTTCTTTTTCAACGAGAAAGAACCCGATCAGAAGGCTGACAAAAAGGCATAGATTGTCAAGAACCATAAAATCAATATGCTGAGACCAGCCACGTATTCTTCTTTTATACATTTTACCTGCCCTCCATTGTCCGGATGTTCCTGAACATATCCCTGCCGGATGACTTCAGTGTGTCATCACGGCTGTTTCACCTGCTTTTCTCCTGTCTGACCCTGGCTGCACAAAGAAGCATGGCCGGTACATACAGACGCATCTTAAACAACAATATAACCGCGCCCACCTTTCGGGGCAAACCCTTTACGGACACAAATGACAGCATATCCGACTCACGCAGCCCTTCCTTCATATGCCGCGCAGCTACGAGCAGCGAGGGATCCGTCCTGGCGCGCCACTTTCCCGTACGAATGATCAGCATGGCTGCATACTGGTTGAGCTGACGGTCTGTGGACGGTCCCAGACCGCCAAGATGCTCCCGCATATACATGATCAGATATCTGAAGCTTTCTGTAAGAAGATTCTCGCGGCTCTTTGCGCGGATAGACCCTTCGTTCGTTTTATTGTACATATACAGATGTTCATTGCATATATGTACATTCCGGGAGTACAGAAGGCATTCATAGGTCATGGGCACATCGGTAAAGACGCGGATTCTTTCCTCACGGGTATAATGCTGAGCCAGCAGTTCCCGCTTAAACGCCTTATCCCAGGTGTGCGCCTGGATCACACCTCCCTGAAGTCCGCTGCGCGAATCGATCAGTAAATACGGGAAGATCTCTTTTTCCAGCCGTTCCCTGTCATAAAACCCTTCCGGAACTTCGTTGACCGTTTCTTCCAGATGATCCTCATATACGTTGTGTGCCGCGAAAAGCACCATATCGAGGGGTACCGGGGAGTGTTCAACCGTATCATGGATAAACTGCAGCATGTTTTCACAGGCCCAGTCATCCCCATCCACAATACAGACATACTCTCCCCCGGCTGCACGGATCCCTTCGTTCCGGGCTGAGATCAGTCCGCCGTTGGGCTTGTGAATGACTCTCACACGGGGGTCACGTCCGGCATATTCGTCACAGATCTGCGGGCACCCGTCCGGCGAGCCGTCATCAATCAGCAGCAGTTCAAAATCAGGGAAGGTCTGGGCAAGGATACTGTCCACACACCGCCTCAGATATTTCTCCACCTTATAAACCGGCACGATTACGCTGATCATTCTCTCTTGTTCCCCTTTCTTTCGTCGGTATCCGGGACAATAACTAATCCGGTGTGCCCGATGTCCGGCCCCCGGATCGGAGGATCCGTTTCAATTGCGAAAGACTTTCCCTGAAAACAGGATTTCGCCCATACACAGCAAAGAAGAAAAGATTCGGCACCAGGAAGCTCAGGGCGGCGTTCAATACGAGGGTGGACCATACATTCAGCTTAAACAGTCCGCAGACAAACCACGATGCTCCGCAGGAGATCAGGGCAACCGCCGTCAGCCCGCCAAAGAGCCTGGCATACTTCCCCATGCACTGACGGGGGAAGACCTCCTGGAAAAGGTTGTGGAACAGCCAGGGAATCTGGATGAAGACAATGGAGACAACCGAGGAAAGAAGAACCCCATACAGCCCCATGAAGCGCACGGTTATCAGGTTCAGGCTCAGATTGGCCAGAGCAGCAGTCAGAGGCCTCCAGCGATCCACCCTCCAGATGCCTGCCGCGTCCTTGAACATATTGATCAGCTTATTGGCGCCCATTGAATAGTAATAGACGACAAAGCAGAACACCAGTCCGACGGCAAGCATATTGTCTTCGCCCATCCATACATGAATGAACGGCTGATACATACACAGCAGCATGGAACTGGTCACGCCCAGGATCCAGAGGAAAAGAAGGCTGATCTTTTCCAGATCCCGGTAATTTGCTTCTTTGCTCTCCATGACCAGCTTATTGCCGACACCGGCCATACAGGCATTGAGAAACACGATCAGCATCATGCGCAGCGCCGTGATGATAAAATAATAATTCTGATAAAGCGCCAGGACAGTCAGTCCCATGAAGGCGGAAATGACCAGCGTATCCGCGGCATCAAAGACCGTTGCGGAAAGCTTGGAGGTGAACAGATCCCGCACTCTTCTGAAGATATCCAGGGTTTTCTTCTTCGGCAGTTTCCCGACAGTCACGTACCCCGGGTACATTTTTGTTGCGCACACTGCGATCAGCAGGTTTACGGCGAGCTGGCACAGCAGCTGAACCGACAGATACAGATAATAATTCCGAGTTAATACAAGAATCAGAATTTTCAGGGTATATTCCGTCATCCGCACGAGCAGGGTGACCTTGCTGATCACGTCCCTGCGCTGATGCGCCATCAGCAGGCTGCCTTTATATGCAAACAGCCAGTACGTCATCACCGTGTTTCCCAGATTCATCAGGTAAAGAACGTACAGGTTCATGTCGGCAGGAAGGTCGCCCTTGATGAGGTTCGGCAGGACAGGCATCAGAACAAGTCCCGTCGCCGCGACGACCAGACCGATGATCCGGTAGAAAGTGCGATACAGGCGCAGCAATGCGCAGATGGTCGGGGTATCATCCTCGGCAATCGGCTTGTACATGCTGAACACCATGGCACTGCCCACGCCAAGCTCCGCCAGGTTCAGAAAAGTAAGAAGCGACTTGAACAGACCATTCAGCCCCAGATATTCAGTTCCCAGAAAATGCAGCATGACAGAGCGGATGACGAAGGGAAAAAGCATGTTGACCATTTCCAGTGTTCCGTCAAACACGATATTCCTGGCAGCATTCCTGGTGCGCTCAAGTTTCATGACCTTTTCTGTGATCCTTTCTCAATTGAGTCTCAGGAGATTTCCGGCGGGATGATGCTGATCACATGCCCGGGATCACCTGTCCAGAAGCTTTCTGTACAGCCTGTCGGTCTGTGCCGTAATATCCTCCCACGTGTATTTGGATGAAACGACTTTCCGGGCTTCTCCCCGCTGCGTCTCCGCCTTTTCCGGATGATCGCACAGATCCTGCAGCGTATCCCGCAGAGCTTCCACATTCCCGCGGGGGAAAGTAAAGCCGGAGCCGTCCATAACGTCCGCGCATTCGCCAATATCAGAGGTCACACAGCAGCATCCGTAATTCATGGCCTCCAGAAGGGTAAGCGGCATGCCTTCCAGATCGCTGGGCAGCACATACAGATACGCGTTGCTGTATAATTCCTCCATGATGAGCCCCTGCTGGAAGCCGGTGAAAATGATGGAGGGGTCATCCCCTGCCATGTCATACAGCTGACGCACATACTCATTCGTATCCGACGTGCCGCCGACGATCACCAGTTTTTTGTCCGTTTGCAGCTTCTTATAGGCTTTGATCAGGTAATGGATGCCTTTCTCCGGCACCAGGCGTCCCAGAAACAGGATGTACTCCCGTGGAGCGAGACCAAACTGTTTTGTGATCTCACAGGCGGGCCGGATCTCAGCCGGATCGATACCGTTGGGGATCAGCACCGTTTCCCTTCCGTATTTCTCACGGAAATATGTCCGGACCCCCTCACTCAGCACAATAATGCTGCTGGCATGGCGGACAGCCGCTTTCTCGCCCTGCATGATGTACGCTGAAGCGAACCTGCCCCATTTCTGACGCCTGTGATCCAGTCCGTGGACCGTCACCACGACCTTCTTGCCCAGCAGCCTGGGGAGCCAGCAAAGGACGCACGGTCCCTCCGTGTGAAAATGCACCAGATCAAAGGGGCGGAAGGAAGCCATTACCGTTGCGATGATCGAAGATGACATGGCTGCCAGCCCACGGCGGTCAACGGTCGGCGTCCAGATCAGGTGAACGCCCCGGTATTCCCGCGGAAGGCTCTTCTCTTTCCGAAGCTTTTTGAACTGTTTGTTCGTCCGGTTATAACAGGTCACATCATATCCGTTTTTCACAAGATGCGGCGCGAGGTTGCTGACAACCACTTCCACCCCGCCGTCCCGGGATGGAATAAATTTATGTCCGATCATTGCGATCCGTTTCGGTTTTTTCTGCACGTTTTCATTCCATCCTTTCACAATGACCGGGCTGTCTTAACTGCCCGGTCCCCTTCACTCAGCGCCGCTGCTGCTTTGGGGAATATGCGCGCTCTGCCATCTCCAGATAGATCTCCTGCAGCTTCCGTGCTTCCGTATGAATGTCATAACCTGCCTGGCGGACAATATCCATCCCCTGCGCCCGATCCGTTTTCGACTGCCTTACAGCCAGGATCTCTTGCGCCCACTGCGCATCTTCCGCCTCAAGGGATATTCTGCGCGCCTCCCCCGAGAGCAGCACCTCATCCGTGACGCGGTCAGAGAAGAAGCAAGGCAGACCGGCCGCCTGGGCCTCGATTCCGACCACAGGAAGCCCCTCAAACAGTGAAGGCAGCACGAAGCAGTCCATCGCCTGATACCATTCGTTGACGTTCGCCATCTGCCCCAGGAAGAGCGTCTTATCCAGAATTCCCATGGTCCTGGCTTTTTCCTTCACATCCTGCTCCAGCTCACCTGTACCGATTAGCGCAAGGCGGGCATCGGGAGCTGCCTTTGCGATTTCCGCAAAAATATCCAGCAGACGGCTGTGGTTTTTCTGGACATTGAACCTTCCGACATGGCCGATCACAAAGTTTTTTTCCAGACCATAAAGCTGCCTCAGGCGTTCACGTTCTTCCTGCCGGAACCCGAATCTCGACAGATCGATCGCGTTGTGCAGGATGAATCCGGACGCGTTCCAGCGCTTTTCTCCATAGTAGTAGATTCCCGCGTCCCTGCCGCAGCTCCAGTAATCCGTTGCTGCACCGGGAAGGAGCTGCTTGCAGACCATTTTCAGCGGATACTTGTAATCCCGGATGATCTGCGTATTGTGCGCATGCGCGATCCTGACGCGGATTCCGGCGTCTTTTGCGCTTTTGAGGGCATAGTACCCCATCGCTTCGTTATGCGCGTGGACGATCCTTATTTCTGAACTGCCGTGCACCAGATCCGCCACGAACCGTTTGTATCCGGGAAAGTGCAGCGGGTTGAGACCGGGACTGACAAAGACCCTCCCTCCCATCTCGCGTATTTCCCCGTCATATTCCCCGGGCACCGGTTTGTTGGCCAGGAAGTCAAACTGGATCCGGCTCCGGTC
>JAGCAV010000526.1 GCA_017652545.1 Lachnospiraceae bacterium | reverse complement strand
TCTGAAGGGCGCTAAGCGATACTTTGCTTTTAGCGCCTGTTTTGCGTTGCTTGTCACGCTGCTGGATATGATCAATCCGAGAGTGATCTCTTTTGCGGTGGACTGTGTGATCGGAAACAGGAGCGTCCCTGAGGGCGGAGCCGCGAGATGGCTCACAGACATGGCAGGCGGGATCGGGGTCCTGAAAGCTTCGACCTGGTTCCTTGCCCTGGTGGCAGCCCTGATCGGAGCGGGAGCGGCACTGTGCAGATATGTGTTCCGGTCATGCAATGCCCGGGGCGCGCAGGCTCTGGTGCGAAGGATGAGAGATGAACTGTTCGGGCATATCCTTTATCTGCCGTACAGCTGGTTTTTCGCAAATGCGGCGGGTGATATCATCCAGCGCTGTACATCCGATGTACAGACGATCATCCGCTTTATCTCCGAACAGATGACGACCCTGGTCAGGACCGTCATGATGCTGGTCATGGGCATGATCTTCATGATGCGCATCAGCATACCGGCAGCGCTTACAAACGCGGCATTCATACCGGTCGTGCTGGGATATTCCCTTTATTTCCACAAAAAGATCGCAAGCGCGTTCCAGAAAGCTGACGAAGAAGAGGGACGGCTCTCCGCCATAGCGCAGGAAAACCTGACCGGGGTACGGGTGGTGCGCGCGTTCGGCCGGGAAATGTATGAGAGAAACCGGTTCGAGTCCCAGAATGAGTATTACACCGGCTTCTGGATACACCTGCACTGGCTGCTTTCCATATTCTGGTCATCCAGTGATGTGCTGACAGGTCTGCAGATGCTCTCTGTTACGGTCCTGTGTACGGTATTGTGCGTGAAGGGACAGATGACGGCCGGAAACATGATCGCCGTGCTGTCCTATACGGTCATGCTTTCCTGGCCGATCCGTATTCTCGGACGGGTCATCGCGCAGATGAGCAAGGCAGGCATCTCTATTGAGAGATTGCGGGATATCATGAATGCGCAGCCGGAACAGGACAGGGAAAACACACGGACAGTGCCCATGGACCGGGATATTCGGTTCGAGCACGTGAGTTTCGCGTATCCTGTACAGGGAGAAGACAGGCCGGACCTGGAGAAACGGGTCCTGGATGATGTCAGCTTTGAGATCCGGGCCGGACAGACGATCGGTATTCTCGGCGGAACCGGTTCCGGGAAAACAACATTGATGTATCTGCTGGAACGCTTGTATGAACTCCCGGAAGAAAACGGACGGATCACCATCGGCGGAACGGACATAAGGGAAATCCCGCTTTCCTATCTCAGGCAGAATGTCGGGATCGTGCTGCAGGAGCCCTTCCTGTTTTCGAGGACCCTGGAGGAAAACATCGGGATCGCGGCGGATCTGCAGGAAGATCCGGCCGGCGGGACGGAAGAGATGACATCCGCACAGAAGAAGGAACCGGCTGCGCAGGTTAAAGAAGCAGCTGCCGCGGCGGCCATTGACAGCGCCATCGAGAGTTTTACGGACGGATATCAGACCTTTGTCGGGGAGCGCGGCGTGACACTGTCCGGAGGACAGAAGCAGCGGACTGCCATTGCGCAGCTTCTGATCAGGCGCACACCGGTCATGATCTTTGATGACTCTCTGTCGGCAGTTGATGCCGAGACGGATATGAAGATCAGGAAATCCCTGCAGGACTATAAGAAAGACACCACGCTGATCCTGATCGCGCACCGGATCACGACACTGATGAATGCCGATCAGATCATTGTGATGGATGGCGGCAGGATGGTCCAGCGGGGAACCCATGAAGAACTGGTGAAAGAGGAGGGGCTGTACCGGAAGATTTTCCTGCTGCAGTCAGCAGGGGAGGAACCGGTCCGCTAAGTGTGCGGCCTGAAGCAGCCCGGCGTTTGGAAAGTTGAGAGTGGGATCTGGGTGATTATGGGAAATACGCAGGCAGAACAGAAACAGGAAGAAACGGTCAGGCTCCCGCTGTTCGGGATTCCAAGGCTTAAGCCGTTTATCCGGCCGTACAGAAGGATGATCATCGTGATGGTCATCCTCGGCGGTCTGACCAGTGTGATCGACGCGCTGTATCCGCTGTTTACCCGCTACGCGCTGAATCATTTTGTGGCGGAAGGACAGCTTAAAGGGCTGGGATGGTTTGTCGCAGCCTTTATTGTGCTGCTTGCATTCCAGACAGTGATCAATTACAAGAGCGCTTTTGACTGCGGCAAAGTGGAGATGCGGATGAACCGAGATCTGCGGAATGCCGCGTTCAACCACCTGCAGACGCTGTCCTTCTCTTACTACAACCAGAATTCTGTCGGATATATCCACGCCCGGGTCATGTCGGATACGGGTCTGATCGGGGAAGCAGTCTCCTGGCGGATGATGGAACTGGTCTGGAACGGGGCTTTTCTCATCGGGATTCTGGTTGTGATGCTGGCGGTCGACGTACGGCTGACCTTAAGCATACTTATCCTGGTGCCGGTCGCCGTGGCGCTGATGTCTTACTTCCAGAAAAAACTTCTGACGTACAACAGGAAGATCAGGGAGATCAACTCAAGGATCACCGGCAATTTCAATGAAGGGATCACCGGCGCCAGGACCATCAAGGTGCTGGGAATAGAAGAGAAGATGATCCGGGATTTCAGGAAAGAGACGGAACTGATGCGAAAGACGTCTGTCCGGGAGGCACACTTTTCCGCGCTGTTTATCTCCACTGTGACGATGATCTCCTCCGTTGTGCTGGCTCTGGTCCTGTGGCAGGGAGGAAAGATCACCATGGCAGGCGTCATGAAGATCGGAACCCTGTCCGTGTTCATGACCTATGCGCTGGAAATGCTCGATCCGATCCAGAACATCATTGAGACGCTGGCTGCCTTTGCTTCGATCCAGGTCAATATCGAGCGGCTGACCCGCCTGCTGGGACAGGAATCGGATGTGGCGGACACACCGGAGGTGATCGAAAAGTACGGTGACACATTCTGCCCGAAGAAAGAGAACTGGGAACCCCTTGAGGGAGATGTGGCATTCGAGGATGTGTCCTTCCGCTATCCGGACGGAGATGAATATGTGCTTTCGCATTTCAATCTGGAGGTTCCCCGCGGGACCAATGTGGCGATCGTCGGGGAGACCGGAGCCGGCAAGTCCACACTGGTCAATCTGATCTGCCGGTTCTTTGAACCGGTTTCCGGCAGGATCCTGATCGACGGAAGGGATGCGAGGGAACGCTCGCAGCTCTGGCTTCACAGCAATATCGGATATGTTCTTCAGTCGCCGTACCTGTTTTCCGGATCTGTCCGGGATAATCTGCGGTAC
>JAGCAV010000525.1 GCA_017652545.1 Lachnospiraceae bacterium | reverse complement strand
CGAAAAGTTTAAAAAAGTGAATATTGTCCTGTTTTCTGTGATTATAATACGAGAATAATCATGATTACAATGATAAAATGTAAAAAACAATATTTTTAACATAACGGAGGGTTTCATTATGGCAGACACAAGAAAACTGATCGGCGGAAAGCCTGTCATCGGCATTCGTCCCGTCATCGACGGCCGCAAAGGCCCGCTGGATGTACGCGGATCTCTGGAAGAGCAGACCATGGGCATGGCTCTGAAGGCAAAGAAGCTCTATGAGGAGAATCTTCGCTATTCCGACGGCACACCGGTGAAGGTCGTCATCGCTGATTCCACCATCGGGCGTGTGCGCGAGAGCGCGGCATGTGCTGAAAAGTTCAAAAAAGAAGGCGTAGACATTACCCTGACTGTCACCCCGTGCTGGTGCTACGGTTCCGAGACCATGGACCAGGATCCCATGACCATCAAAGGCGTATGGGGCCTGAACGCGACAGAGCGTCCCGGCGCTGTGTATCTGGCATCTGTTCTGGCGACCCATGCGCAGAAAGGCCTTCCGGCTTTCGGCATGTATGGTCATGAAGTACAGGAGGCCGATGATGAGGTCGTTCCGGATGATGTGATCGAGATGCTGCTCCGCTTCGGACGTGCGGCTGTGGCGGTCGCTTCCCTGCGCGGAACCTCTTATCTGCAGATCGGCTCATCCTGCATGGGCATCGGCGGCTCCATCATCGACCAGGACTTCATCGAGTCCTACCTGGGCATGCGTGTCGAGTCCGTTGACGAAGTCGAGATCATCCGCCGCATGACGGAAGGGATCTATGACGAAGAAGAATTCCAGAGAGCCCTTGCCTGGACAAAGGAAAACTGCAAGGAAGGCTTCGACAAGAACCCCGAGTGGATCCAGAAATCCCGCGAGGTCAAGGACGAGCAGTGGGAGTTCACGGTCAAGATGTACATCATCATCAAGGACCTGATGCGCGGCAACGAAAAGCTGGCTGAGAAGTTCCCGGAAGAAGCACTGGGCCACAACGCGATCGCAGGCGGTTTCCAGGGTCAGAGACAGTGGACCGACTTCTATCCGAACTGCGACTATCCGGAAGCGCTCCTGTCCTCCTCCTTTGACTATGACGGCGCCCGTGATCCTTATGTAATGGCGACCGAGAACGATGTGCTCAACGGCCTTGGCATGCTGTTCCAGAAACAGCTGACCGGCAGGGCACCGATGTTCTCCGATGTCCGTACCTACTGGAGCGGCGCATCCGTGAAGCGCGTGACCGGCTATGATATTGAAGGCCATGCGAAAGACGCCGACGGTTTTGTCCATCTGATCAACTCCGGCGCCTCAGCCCTGGATTTCTCCGGCGTGTGCACAGATGCCGACGGCAACCCCGTTTGCAAGCAGTGGTGGGATGTGACTGAAGAGGATATCAGAAAGATGACCCAGGCTACCGAATGGCCGCCCGCAGACAACGGCTATTTCCGCGGCGGCGGTTATTCCTCCCGTTTTGTGACGAAGGCGGAGATGCCCATCACCATGATCAGGCTGAACCTGGTGAAAGGCCTTGGCCCGATGCTTCAGATCGCAGAAGGCTGGACAGTCTGCCTGCCGGATGAAGTCACTGACATTCTCTGGAAGAGGACCGACTATACCTGGCCGTGCACCTGGTTCGCACCCCGCTGCGACCATAAGGATGGCAGCCCCTTCAAGAGTGCCTATGAGATGATGCGTGCCTGGGGTGCCAACCACGGAACATCCGTTTACGGCCATGTCGGCGCTGATCTGATCACCATGGCTTCCATGCTCCGTATTCCGGTTGCCATGCACAATGTTCCGGATGAGAAGATCTATCGTCCGGCAGCCTGGAACGCATTCGGAATGGACAAGGAAGGCGCTGATTACCGTGCATGCGCGAACTTCGGACCGATGTACAAGGCTTACAAATAAAAAGGGTAAAAAAGGAGATTCAGATTATGTTAAAAAACATTCCCCCGATCCTGTCGCCCGAACTGCTTGCCGTTCTTGCTGAGATGGGACACGGCGACCGCATCTGCATCGGCGACGGAAACTTCCCCGGCGCTTCCATGGCAGCCGCTGAAGGCGCTATCCTGGTACGGGCCGACGGTCACGGCGTGCCGGCACTGCTGGATGCGATCATGCAGGTGATTCCGCTGGATGAGTATGTGGAGACACCGGCCATGATCATGGAGGTCATGCCGCAGGATAAGGATCTTGAGCTCCCGATCATCGATGAGTACAAGAAGATCGTCGCAAAGTATGATGAGCGCGGTGAGAAGGCTTTTGGCTCCTATGAGCGCTTTGAGTTTTATGAGCAGGCCAAGAAGTGCTACTGCATCATCCAGTCCGGCGAGACAGCGATCTATGCCAACCTGATCCTGCAGAAGGGTGTTGTGAAGTAACCGGCTGCATGGATGTTCCGGCATCATGCCGGACGGACAAATGAATAAACAGACACGGCTGCGTCGAGCCGGTCATTTGCTGAACGGCAGAATCCCCCTGGGG